>JAQVOH010000067.1 GCA_028702695.1 Desulfotomaculaceae bacterium | reverse complement strand
AAAATTTTGCGTATTGGTTTTGTTCGTAAAGATTGCAAAGGCTCACCTGGCAGTTAATACCCGCCAGCTGAGCCTTTTCCACGCACAAAACTTCCGATTGGCCCCTTTAAGAACCGTCCCCGTGACACTACAAGAACCGTCCCCGTGACACTACTGTGACAGACCCTTGATGCTGCCAGAGTTTTCTTTATTTTTCGATTAAAGGACTTTGCCCGGTCTTACAGAAAATTATTTACATATTACATAATTTATTGACAAAATTTTTTTCTGTCCGGGGGTTAAAAATGGATAATTCTACCATAATGCAATGCGACGGGGCGGCCAGGCTGCAAAAGGAAGTGCTGGACCGGGGGCTTTGCACCGTTTGTGGCGCGTGCGTAGGCTACTGCCCGTATATCAAGACTTTCGGGGAACAGGTGGCCGTAATCCATGACTGCAAGATCTGCGATGGGGTTTGTTACCGGTTGTGTCCGCGCGGCTTTACAGATTATGAGGGGTTGAGACAAAGCGTTTTCGGCAGTATGGACTTTGACCCGGTTTTGGGAACCCATACCGCCCTTTACTATGCCAGGGCTAAAAGCGAAAAAATCCGGGCTCAAGCCCAGTATGGCGGAATTGTCACGGCCCTTTCCCTTTTCGCCCTGCAACAGGGTCTGATCGATAGCTCACTGATGGCCGGTGGCGGTCCCACCGACGCGCAACCTTTCCTTTGCTCAACTTCGAAGGATATTTTTGAGATGGCAGGGTCAAAGTTTACCGCTGTGCCGACGTTGAGCCTCTTTCAGGAAGCTGTCAAAAATGGTTTCCAACGCGTCGGGGTAGTCGGGCGGCCCTGCCAGGTCACCGCTTGCCGCAAAATGCAGCAAGTAGAAGAAATAAACGGGCAGCGCATCGCCCTGGTCATCGGATTGTTTTGCTTCTGGTCCCTGTCTGCAGAGTTTCATTCTTTTGTCAAAGAAAGAGGCCTGGCTAACTGCACCCACATGGGCATCCCCAAAGACAATGTTAATTTCCGGCAAGAGAACGGCAGCCAAATTACCATGCCGCTGGAAGAAATACGTCACTTGATCAAAGAAACCTGCAAGGCCTGCTATGACCCTCTGTCTGAACTGGCCGACGTATCGGTAGGTTCGACTGAACAATACCCGGGCTGGAACACTCTGGTAGTACGCACCAACAAAGGAAAGCAACTGGTGGCAGATGCAAGCACGGCCGGTATCATTGAGCTGCAATCATACCCGCTGGACCGCCTGCCGGTACTCCGCCAGGCGGTCTTCCAAAAGAAGAAAAGGGTGCTGGAACGGCCTGACACAGCCTATATCGGGGTACCAACCGGGGAAAGAAACAGCTTTGTTAAGGGAGGCGAGGTATAAGTGAGCTGGAAAGATGTGGTTTACGGTAAGCCGGGGGAAAAGGTTCTCATGAACGGTAACGATGCCATCGCCCGGGGCTGCCTGGAAGCAGGGGTGCGTTTTGTCTCCTCCTACCCCGGCTCTCCCTCCTCGGAGATCACGGAAACACTGGGTAAGGCGATAGCCACCTTTAACCTTTACGCTGAGTGGTCAACCAACGAAATCGTGGCCCTGGAAGGGGCGGCGGCAGCTTCTTTTACGGGCTTAAGGGCAGTCTGCACCATGAAGTCGGACGGGCTGAACGTAGCCCTGGACTTTCTCACCAGCATGAATCTGGGCGGCAGCAAGGGTGGCCTGGTCCTGGTGGTGGCCGATGATCCGGCGGCGCACTCCAGCCTCAAAGAACATGACTCCCGCATTCTCGCCAGGGCTGCCCAGGTACCGGTGCTTGAGCCCTCCACACCGGATGAGGCCAAGGTTATGACCAGTTGGGCTTTTGATCTATCCGAAGAGATTGCTGGACCGGTCATCCTGCGCTCGGTTACCAGGGTGTCCCATTCCCGTGGTATCGTGGAACTTATAGAAATTGCCGAAGCTAAAGAAACAGCAGAAATTCCGCTAGGGCAGCGCTTTCAGACCTTCTCCATTTTTCACATGAAGGCCAGGGACAGGCTGCAGCTGGCCGCCGATATATACGAAACGAGCCCTTTTAACTTTTTTGAGGGTCCTGAAAACGCTGAAACGGTGTTATTTTGCTGTGGCTCCAGCTATCTTTACGCCCGGGAAGCGCTCAAACTGCTCGGTCTGGCCAGGGAAGTGAAATTGATCAGGGTGGGTACCACCTACCCCCTGCCTGAAAACTTCATTCTGTCACATTTGCGCGGCGCCGGGCAGGTCATCTTCGCCGAGGAAGTGCGCCCGGTGCTGGAAGAAAGCGTCCTGCTTTTATACGCTAGAAACGCTGCCGGCCTGGGGAACATCACTTTTCACGGCAAACTATCCGGTGAGGTGGCCGGCGCACGCGGGCCTGCCTGCGGCGAGATGAATACGGACATCCTCCTTGAAGCGTTGGCCAAAACAACCGGGGTTCAATATACAAAACAGGGTTACCCAGCTGAGTCTCTTAACCAACTGGTAGAAAAGATCCCACCCAGGGACTTCGCCATGTGTCCCGGCTGCCCGCACCGGGCGTCTTTCTGGGCCATCAAGACTGCGGTGGCGGTGGACGGACACGACGGCATTATCAACGGGGACATCGGGTGCTACAGTCTCGGCGCTTTTACCACCGGGTTCGAGCTGTTCGACACCCTCCACTGCATGGGCGCCGGTCCCGGTATCGCCTGCGGCCTGGGCAAGCTGAAGAAGTTCGGTTTCAACAGGCCCGCGATCGCGGTGGTGGGTGACTCCACCTTCTACCACGCCGTCATCCCCGGCCTGATCAACGCCCGCTACAACGCCTCCGAATTCCTGTGCGTGGTCCTGGACAACGGAGCCACCGCCATGACCGGACACCAGCCCCATCCCGGCACGGGCTTCAACGCCGCCGGGGAGGTCACGGCAGCCCTGTCTATTGAGGAAGTGGTGCGGGGTCTCGGCATTACGGTGGAAGTAAGCGATCCTTTTAATATAGAAGAAACAGCTGGGAAGATATATAAAATGAACCGCCTCCCGGGGGTAAAGGTGCTGATCCTCCGGCAGCTTTGTGCTCTGGTGGCGTATCGCAGGGAACGGAAAAAACGGCGGGTTTTTGTGGACCCGGAGCGCTGCCGTGGCGAGGCCTGTGGTTGCGGCCGCTTTTGCACCTCCGTCTGGGGCTGCCCGGGAAACATCTGGGATCCCGCAACCGGCAAGGCCAAAATAGATGAGGCGGTGTGCGCGGGGTGTGGCGTGTGCGCTAAACTCTGCCCCGCCGGAGCGATAATCGTCGAGGAGGTGGATTAGGTGAAAGACCCGTTAAACATTGTGATCACAGGTGTGGGCGGCCAGGGGAACATCCTGGTTTCGGAAATCCTGGCCAAGGCGGCTGCAGCTGAAGGCTTCAAAGTAACCGTAGGTGAATCTTACGGGCTGTCCCAGCGCGGCGGAGCGGTATCCAGCCACATCCGCCTCTCGCAGGAATTCCAGTATGGCGCGGTGATACCGGCGGGACACGCCGATATCATCGTGGGCTTTGAGCCGGTAGAAGCGGCCCGGGCCGCGGCCGCGCTGGGTCACCCTGGTGCAAAGATTATTTTAAACCCGCGCCCGGTTTATCCGGTGGGCGTCCTGATCGGCGGGCAAGCTTATCCTGATCCTGATGAGTTGATTAAGACCTTAAAAGAAATGTCTGCAGAGGTTTTACTCATTGAGAGCAGTGAGCTGGCGTCTTTAGCTGGGGACCCCGTGGTCCAGAATATCGTGATGGTCGGCGCGCTGGCCGGTTCCGGCTACCTGCCGGTGCCACAGGCAACCTTTACCTCCGTCATTAACGCCGTAGTGCCCGAAAGAGCGCTGGAAATGAATCAACAGGCCTTTCAGCTGGGTTTTGATGCGGCCTGTGCTGTAAAAGAAAAGGCGAAAGCATAGGTCTTTCGCCTTTTCTTTTACACTACTTTTTAGACAAGTTCTAAGAAACGTTGTAAAAGCATTTTCCCATAGGCATGTTCCTGCACAGAATTGTGTAATATATTCAGATCGTAGCCTTCTTTCTCGAGGCTGTCTTTTTGCTCGTTAATGTATGCCCGTGTAACATCAGCATTAAATTCCGGATGAAACTGAACGCCCCACATGTTTTTATTTATTGAAAAGGCATGGTGTTTATCAAAATGGTTTTTCGCCAAAAGACGTGCATTAACCGGTAACGTGATAACGGTTTGGGCGTGAGCTACGTGTCCTAAAAATGTTTGAGGCAGGACGCCCAGTAAGGTGTCTTTTTCTCCGTCAGCAGTAAGTTCTATGGAAACAGTCCCGATCTCTTTTCCTTTTGGATGGTAGTCGACATGCCCGCCAAGGGCTTGTGCCAATAGCTGGTGACCATAACAAATACCAAGTACCGGAATTGAATTATGTACAATATCTCTTAGCCACTGAGAAAAATGAACAATCCACTGATCATATTCAGTAAGCATTGAATGTGAACCAGTTATAATAATAGCTGATACATCAAACAAATCCGGCAAAGTTTCATGCTTATAAACAGATGAAATAATAACATTACCAGTTGGCATATCCGCTTGCTTTATTATAAAATCATCAAAATCACCGTAATTCTTACGTATTGAAGGAAATGTAGTGCCGGTCTTAATAATAAGCAACTTTTTCATAGGAGTATCCTTTCTGTACCATCTACCCCTTCTTTTGTACAGGCTTAATGTTCACCCTGGTTTCAAAATAAGGTGTCCCGTTTCCTACTTTACTTACCAGGTCCCGCGTTAACAGATTAACGCCTCTGCCGGCCTTAATCCATCCCCCCCTGGGGCAGACAACAAGGTCTTTTCTCTGTGCTTCGTCCAGTTTCACCTTAACCTGCAGTTCACCTACACTACTCACCAGCCAAACTGTATCTCCGTCACGAAGGCCCAGTTTCAGACCCTCCTGAGCATTCAGGTGAACTGTAAGCAATTCACTCTGTTCAGACAGGGTTAACTCTGAGCCAATCCAGTCACGTGCCACAACCGACATTAATTGGTAGGGGAATTCTTGCTCATTCTTTTGCCTGGTAGATCGTGCAAACTCTTGCATAAACATGAACTTGCCCGAAGGGGTCGGAAAAATCCGATCGGCGTACGGGATCATGGGAGTATCAGGAATCCTTACCGGCCCCTCAAAAAGCTGCTTTAATGACACCCCTCTGGCAAGTAAGGGTTCTACCAGTAAAGCTAACCAATCATCCAGGCTGCGGTTAAATTCTGCGGCAAAGGAGAATCTCTCAGCCAAATCCTGAAACATTTTAAAATCTGACTTGCTTTCACCCAAAGGTTCAATGACACGATTTACCGGTCCGATATAGTTGTGCCCGAAACCGGCCACCAGGTCTTTTTCCTCCAGGAAGGTGGTACTGGGTAAAAAGATATCTGCATAATCGGTAGTGTCATCGAGAAAATGACCCGCGACTACCACAAATGGGGTCTTAGCAAACGCCTCCGCCACCTTGTTGGAATTAGGAGCCATACCAACCGGATTTCCGGCTGTAACAAAAATCATCTCCACAGGCGGCGCCTGGGCTTTTAAAATTTCTTCCCCGATCAGCGGCATTAAAAATTTTCTGCTGTTTGGCTTAAGGTCGCTTCCCGTTAAATTTAAGTCATATGGCCCGTACTCTTCAAACCCCTGGCTTACCCCGCCGCCGGCCACGCCGATATTTCCTGCAATAGCATTTAAGGCGTCAATACAACGTACGGTATAATGGGCAGATTCCCACCGGTGCAGCCCCCAGCCTAACAGAATAGCGGTTGGTTTTCGCTGGATGAGCAGCTCAGCCAGGTACTCGACCTGCTCAAGCGGCACGTCACAGGCGACAGCCAGTTCTACAACAGTAAAGGAATCCAATATTTTCAGGAAGGCCTCATATCCTTCACTATGACGTGATAGGAAGTCAATATCTTCTGCTTTACGCGCTAAAATAATCTTGGCCACCGCCATTGCCAGATAGGCATCCTGGCCGGGGGCAGGCTGGATGTGGTAATCGCAAATTCTTCTGCTTTCCGATACAACCGGATCGATCAAAACGACTGGAGCGCCTTTGGTTCGTATTTCTTTAATAATCGGTGTTAGGTTTATATTAGTAATAACAGGGTTTCTGCCCCACAGGATTAAAGACCTGCTGTTCAGGTGATCAAGCGGGTCATGTGATATACGGCAACCAACGTCGAGGTTCTGAGCAGCCTGACCGGTCCCGCCGCATAATGTGCCGTAAAGAGTTGTAGCGCCTCCGAACAAATTAAAAAACCTGGTGTTTAATAGTTTGAGCGCGGTACGTTCCCCAAATCCCTGGTAATATAAAATGGCTTCAGGACCAAAACGACTCTTGATTCTATCCATCCGCCCGGCAATTTCATCTAATGCGTCAGCCCAGGATATCGGGGCCCAACCGCTGCCCCTTCTGCGCAGCGGTGTAAGCACACGCTCCGGACTATAGACTCGCTGCACGAACCTGGCACATTTATGGCAGACTTTGCCCTTATTGACAGGGTGTTGTGGATTCCCGCGCAGATATAAAAGTTTGCCATGTTCCACCGTGGCGACCAGACCGCAGGTATTTGTACAGTCTCTCGTACAAGTAGTAATTACGTTTCGCTTCATCTTTATAAACCCGAACCCCACTTTTGAGTCATCATGGTAGAAGAATACTTTTCTATTTTCCAGTCTGGTATTTTGCATTTTCCACAGGCACAGAAACACCACTTATTCCGCAACCACCTGGAGGCCCTGCTGTTCCGGGAATTCCAAACTATAAATGTTTCACCGCAAAAAGTCGTTATTTCAGCAGTATCGCTGCTGATTTTCAGTGATTTAATGCCATGCAGTACGCCGGAACGTGAAGGCCACAGCTTGATCTTTTCTAATAACTTAAAGAACCCGACATTTTTCCTGTAATACTTTTGCTTTTTACTATTCTCACCATTTTGCATCGCCGTGGTAATATTCGCGTTGTTTTTTGAACTCATATATTAAAACCTCGTTCCGCTAGTTTAAGTTAATACATCAAACAACATCGTAGCCACACCAATCTCCAAAGCATCATGGACCAATCTGTCTGAGATCAGCGGAAGGCATTCCTGGCTCAAGCCTAAAGGTATACCTGGCGCAGCAATCATTGTATCTTCGCCTATATACTCTTTGCCAATTATTTCAGCTGCAGGGGTTGCATCAAGTATTAGCTTGTATTGCGGTAAAGCCTCATAAAAATCTCGCACTATTTGCATACCTGGTACCGTTTCCAGCAAATTCTCGGCTTGCTCCCGGTTAACATCATAAACAAATATCTTTGCCCCATGTGCTGACATAAACGCTGCCGCTCCCGCACCCACCGGACCTGCCCCGATCAGCAGCACTTCCTTATCCCGAAGCCCGCCTGACATTAGATCCAAGGCCGCAGCATACCCTTTTCCCGTAGCCTCTCCGTTGTCAACAACTTTACCGTTAGCCATATTAATCGCAACAAAGTGGTCGTCATCAGCAAGGAAAACTACCTTGGCGCCTTTTTCCACCGCTTCCGCCAGGCCGCCTACATCTTTTAGCCCGGTAACAAACGAGGTAAAACCCATGAACTCAATGATTTTTTGAACTGACCGGGAAAAGCCGTTGATAATACCTTCGCCAGATGTTATGGGGACAACACCTACAGGGTTGGCCCGATGCAATTCATAAATCCTTTTTCCCGAACTACCAATAGCGTGAGCTGCAATCTCTGCTAGAGATTTTCCAGTCTGGTTAACTAGTTTTTGATCGTATTCTTTTAAACTATCAGAGATATCGAGAATGTCTTCTTCCCTTAACCTAGTCATACAACCACTTCCCTTAAAACACAGTCTTTTGCCATGCGGTTAGTGCGGGTACAGGTCAATGCAATCATTTATGCCGTATTGCTCCATAATATTTCGGATAACCGTACATCTTTTGTGCCAGGCCTCATTACGATCCTTACCCGTAATAATGAGGGTAGCCACCCACTCTTCTTTGTCTGCATTAAAATTTGAAATAGCCTCTTCGGCGCCAAAAAAGTCTTTATAAATACAAAGGCGGCCTGCCTCTGACATCATATGTTCGCCACCTACCTCAATCCGTTTACCTGTGACTTTAATATGCTCGTATACAACACCTCTGGGTTTGCCCGCTTCAACACTCTTTGCTGTACAGTCTGACCACAAAGCTTCCAGCAGGTTTACCCCTGTAGATTGGTACACTACCGTTGGCGTCTGACTGGGCAGCCGGGCGTCTATTTCCAATACCTTTAATTTATCTTCATGCAAAATGACTTCAACATCCATAATTCCGTTCAGATTAAGTGCCCGGGCAATTTTCAAAGCACTCTCTTTAAACTCATGCACTTTTTCCAGAGACAGTTCGGCAGGCGCCAGCACTCTTTTGCAATCATACCGGGCATCCATCTCAAGTTCTGTGACCTGGAAGGCGCGATAATCACCCTTATAACCAACAACCTCAATGGAATATGAAGGTCCCTGCAAATATTCCTGTTTGACCCAATCGCCGGAGTTGCCCAACTTCTTGATCAGCTCATTAAACTCGTGAAGGCTGTTGATCCTATATACACTTTCACTACCACTTGCTTCAGAAGGTTTGAAAGTAACAGGGAAACCACAATGGGGCCAGGGCTTGGGAACAGGTATGCCGAGGTCTGCAAACAGCCTGTCCGACATGATTTTAGAAGATGAAAGTGTATAAGCGGCAGGGTCATAAAATATCTTTACGCCGGCTGCAAGAGCGCATTGATTGATGTTTTCCAGTGCTAAGCTGTTTTCCAAAGCCAGAACCACAAACTGTACTTCCTTGAACAACCCCATCAATTTGTCTTTTTCCATAAAATCGCATTGTAAAAAGTTATCACACATTCCTGCAGCAGGGGCGTCGGGGTCCCTGTCCACAAGTACAACCTGCCAACCGGCTTTTTGGGCCAGGTATACCGCTTCCACACCTTGCAGCTTGCCACCCATAACAGCTACCAGCATAGTATCTCCTTTCCCCAATCACTTTTTTAAACTCTGATTGAAATCGAACCAACATCAATCACTGGAATTTCATCCTCTGCTGGTGCCGCTATAGCAGCAGGTGGAACTGCCCTGTTTTTGTTTTACCCATTTTACATATTCTTCTAGCGTGGCAGGAGTTAAGCCACAAGCCTGCAACGCCGGTAGAACTCCCCTAACCGTCCTGTGACCTTCAGCGATGTCCAAGGTGCTTTGAGAAACCCCAACCAGACCCTGATCAGGCGGTATTAATGATGTGACAACATTAGCGCCGGCGTCAAGCCGTTCTCTCAAACCCAAGATCCCCCTGACGTCCAGAGAAGCGGGGATCAATCGATCAGGAAATAGAATGCGCATCACGGCAATAATATTCAACTCCAGCGTATCATCCGGTGAACCCAGCCCATGCAAAGGCGTTCCCTTTTGGGGCACAAAACTCATTGTTCTGATCTGTTCCGCTCCAAGGCTTTTCATTTCCATCAAGGAATTCACTAGGTCTTCAATGGTATCTCCAACACCGACCAGCAACCCTTCTTCCACCAGCATACCGATTGTTTTGGCATAAACCTTGATTGCCCATCTCTCACTATAACTCTGATGCAATCTAAGTTTTTTATACAATAAGCGGTTGTGTGTTTCTTGATAGCAGGCATACCAGTCAGCCCCGGCATTTTTTAATTCTTTGAGAACTTCTCCCGGAACAACACCAGGAGAGATCATAACCGGCAATCCGGTACTCTTTTTTACCATTCTGACAGTTTCAATCAGGCTTTCGAACCCTTCAACACCGTTTGCAAGGTACAGCGGGTCTTCTCCCATTGTCAAATCTATGAGATAAACGCCTGTTTCGGCCAGTGCGCAGGCGATATCAACAACTTCCGAGGCAGTCTTGCGATACCTTTGGCACAAGTTGTTGGATTTCCGGTAATAGCAAAAAGTACAATCATTGCGGCAATAGGTGGAAAAATATACAAACCCATAAAGAAACACCTTGTCTGCGAAATACTTTTCGCGCAACGCCCTGGCTGTTAAGAAAACTCTTTCTCTTTGTACGGGATCAGACAACTTGAGGAGAAGTTTGATTTCTTCCCTTGAAAGCGGAATTTGGTGTAATGCTTTGTCCAGTATGGGGTCAAGTCTTGTTGGTACCATAGCAATCCCTCTTTTCGACTGGCATTATGCTAAGTTTCATGCTCTACTAAATATATTACTCAATAGTCGCTTATGAGCAGCATACTATCAGATGTTTAACCTTACTCCGTCCAAATAAGAGAGGCTTTTACCCATGCTGCGCACATTCTGTCCACCCTCTTTAACCATCAAGAGGCGCTCCAGCCCAAAGCCAATGCCTACCCACGGGCCGGTCATACCCCACTTTCCGTCAAGAAAGTGCGGTCCCATAGCGCTTGACCCCAATTCAATCTCTTTATGCACAACATCTATCGTATCACCATATACCACTGAAGTTTCTTGTTCCAAACTGTACTGGGCGATACCGGCTGTCTCCATTACTGTTTCGGCTAATTGGGCAATCCTTTCATGACGTTGTTCTTCCGGCAAGCCCCACTCAACCAGATTGAGCATGGTAAACTCGTTCAAATGATTATTGCCCTGCGATTCCTTGCGAAAACACGAGCCGATTTCGAAGATGCGCACCGGTTTTTCCCACAGTCTAAGCAAATCCTTCAAAATGTAATACAAGTTTGGAGCGAGCATAGGACGCAGACATTTGTTCTCTTCAAGCCAGAACACCTGTGAAAAAAGCGCATGCTCATCAGTAATCGTCATCTTTCCAAGCAAACTTTTAGAAAGGATAACTGGTGTAGTTACCTGCACAAAACCTATCCCGGTCAAAGCATTGACAAGGCGTGCTTCCAACTCACACAATGCCGGCCGCCTGGTTTCGTTTCTCAGTTTATTTAAACGCTCTTTGCCTTCATGAATGAGCAGCAGCTCCACTTTTTTAAAGGCAGCTTCCCTGGCAATCAGCGTGGGAAAACTCATGTCCTTTTGTGTTTCGGAAGCGTTTAATTCGCTTAACCTTTTTTGTTGTGTCACTGTCCACAGATAAGACAATTCGCTTACCTCCCATCATCACAAGTACTGTTATACCAACTCAACCTGCCAGAGCACCGGCTGCCGCATGCTCACCGGGGTGCTTTTCATGCATCCGTGTCCGATAAATTTCACACCCTCACCTTGCTCCAATTGACAGATAGCTTCTCCATAGGTCAAGCCGCCTGCGACAGTTATTGGTTTCACCTTGCAAAAACCTGTTTTTTCAAAAGCAGTGGAGGTTTTCCCACACAGGTGGACCATGGCGCCGGCCAGCTCTCCTTCTACCCTTTTTAAGATATTGTAGGATGCCTTGCCGCTTATTTCCCTGAATATTTTTGGCCCCACAATTTCCAGCGCGCCTGTGGGGTCGGCATAGGATATGAGCTTTGCGCCTTTTTCTATGCCAGCCATAATATACTTTACGACACTGTTCTCTATGACTTTCAATGCTTCCTCAATCAGTTTTCTATGTTTGCCAATCCCTTTATACAATTTCACCGGATCTATAAGCAGCGCCAGTATGGAAAAAGCTCCCTCCACATTCAAAGCCACTGTATTTCCGTTTTTTTTCAATGCTTCAACACAATTCAATACTTCATTAATCCTGCCTTTGAGCAGGTCCATTTCTTCTATTTCAACCAATTCTTCAATGCTGTTGAATTTGTAGTTTGCAAATCTTGGGCCCGCTTTTTCATCGGGAATAATCACTTTAGCCCCAAGAGCTTCAGCCTCTACGGTCAAACAGAAGGGAACCCGGCAGATACAGTCGCCCTTATATTCCTTTAACTGCTCAGCAATTACAGCCATAGCAAATTTATCTGTATGAGCCTTAGAGAAACTAATACCTGTTGAATTCATTATTGATACCGGTATTTCTTCAGGGCTTTCCCCCCGGCATTTAAAATCAATCGCGAGACTCATGCAATCAATCAACTCCTTGCAGAAATTCCATCAAGTATCTGTTGTATATGAGGGAAGGCGTCTTTTGCATGAGGGAAGCACATCGCATCATAAAAATGCGTCTGGAAATCGGCTTCCGCCGCCGTCTCGACAAACTGCACAAAAGCAGCAACCTCTTTGGCCTCTAAACGCTTGTTGGTGTCGAGCAAAGCCAGTTTAGCCCCTTCCCCCGCGGCATTGCCTGCGGCTGTAATACTTTCCAGGGCACAGTCAGGAAACATACCGATAACAAGGGCACTTTCCTTATTGATATAACTGCCAAAGGCTCCAGCCAGGGTAACGCCGTCCACTTTATTCACACCTCTTTTTTTCATGAGAATTTTAGCGCCTGCGTATAAGGCGGCTTTAGCCAACTGGACAGCCCGTATATCTTTCTGAGTTATGGTTATGTCCTGACCAATTGCTGTCTGGCCAGCCCACACCAGGACATATTCCTGTTTCCCGTCTGCACCCTTTTGCAGCCTTGGCGAAGTAAGCTTTTTATTGAACCTGCCGTCCGCCAGGATCATGCCTGCTTTAAACAGCTCGGCCACAGCGTCGATAATACCGGAACCGCATATGCCTCTCGCATCCATTTTCTCACCGATGACCTTGCATTCAGGCTCATAAGTAGCCCGGTTAATCTTTACTCTTTCTATTGCGCCGGGAGCCGCCCGCATACCATGTTTTATCTGAGCGCCTTCCAGAGCAGGCCCGGTAGCGCATGAGGTTGACATCATACAATCTTCATTGCCAAGAGCAATTTCACCATTTGTTCCTATATCTATAACAAGCATCATTTTTTCCTGCTTGTAGGGTTCTTCAGCGATAAGCACAGAAACATTGTCCGCGCCGACAAAACCGGCCTCAACCGGTAAACAGTGGATGTTGCCGCTTTTGGCTATTTTTATGCCCAGGTCTCTGGCCTTGATGTTCATAGGCATCCTGATCGCAGATGTAAAGGGAGCGCTGCCCATATACCGGGGGTCTATGTTTAAGGTTATATGATGCATGGCCGTGTTAAAAACGAGGACCATTTCATAAATATTTTCATTACTTATGGCAACTGCCTGCGCCAATCGTAGAATAAGTGCGTTGATGTCATCTATAATCATTTGATGCATCCGATCGAGGCCACCGTCATGCATCATGCAATGAGAAATACGTGAAATCACATCGTCCCCATAGCGCACCTGAGAATTCATCATAGAGTCGCTCTTTAAAACTTTACCCGTTGCCAGGTCGCAAAGATAAGCTGCAATCGTGGTTGTTCCTATGTCAACAGCGATACCGTAGGCATTCTCCACCAGTCCTGGTTCAACAGCTATCATCTCTGTGTCTTGCCAAAGAGTGACGGTAACCTTCCATTTGCCTTTTCTCAGAGTATCCGGGAGTGTCAACAAAACGTTGTAATCGATACCGATGTCAGCATTTAGGTGACTGTAACTTCTTATCAAAGCATCTTTAAGACGCCTAAAGTCGTCCCTGTAGTCCTCTAAAGTCGGCTTTTCCATTTCCACAACATATTTTTTTATAGCGGGATTTAAATTAACCTGCCTCTCGCTTGCAGTTTCAAGTATAACTTGTTTAGCACTACTGCTTTGCTCAGGCACAAAGACCAGGACATCTCCCTCAATTTTTGCACAGCACGCTAACCTGAAATGATCAACCATCTCCTCCGGTGTCAGCATTCGCTTTTCCTGCCCGGTCAATGGCGCAAGGTTACAAAAACCTGCTTCAACTTTTACTTTACACTTGCCGCATGTACCGGCGCCGCCACAGGGCGCTTCAATATCAACCCCTGACTCCCTGGAAACCTGCAGGATGGTTTTACCCTGTGACACCTCGCAGCGGCGGCCTGATGGTTGAAAAATAACATTGTATTGCATTGCCACCACTCCTTTAAAATTTGAAGAGGAATATAAATATAAGATGCCGCATATATTTATATTCCTCTTCAAATTAATATAGCATGACCTTCCCATACTATTTATTTTAAATTTGGCGGAGAGTCCGGGAGTTACACCCGGCTACACGAATTTAGAGTCCATGCGCTCCTTTCGAGCCACTCTCCATGTTAACTTGAAATTAATAACTTTGCGGAATAAGGCTACCTCCTTTTTTTAAGTGTTTTTGTAAACCGGCACGGGATTTACGGGTTCCTACCCGTAATCCCATGCCGGACACCTATTTTGTCCAGTAAGTAAGCCCTAAACCGGTCAAGATCTTTACTGCCTCATCATATACATCCAGATATTCCTGGGTAGGAACTAATTTAACCACGTCATAACATTCTTCAAACGATTTGCCTTTAGGCGCATTTTTGTAGTCTTTTTCATACATCGCCACAAGCTTGTCCAGTATCTCGTTAACCTTAGTTGTCTCCATACCGGCCGCGGCATGCGCTGCCTCTGCCATCATCCTTGCTTCCAGGCCGGTTGTATAGTTGGTAGCCACACCCTTGG
>JAQVOH010000066.1:3831-14533 GCA_028702695.1 Desulfotomaculaceae bacterium | reverse complement strand
CCCCCATGTACCAGCGTAAAAAGTCCAGGTAATCTTTCATTGCCGATAAATTTTTCACAGCAAGCAGATTTTCCGGTTTTAAAATACACAAGCCCTGCGCGACCAGTCCTTCCCACTCAACCAGGGCGTTGACTTTATCGGCCATCAAATTGATCCACGACTCTGAACTGGCCCGGTATAGGTCTTTCCGCTCGCCTAGTATGCTCACCTTCTCAAACAAACGCAAGGCCAGTCCCTGGCGCACGGTCAGGGAGGCCGTGGCTTTGCTGAAAAATAGCTTCGCAGCGATTTCATCCAGATTTTTAGGCTGTTCAGCCAAAAGCAGAAAGCCGAAAACCCTCCCTAATGTTTTGGAGGCTCCTGACCTTTCAAAAATAAGGCCCATCTTTTCAATGAAGCGCATTTCCGCTGATTCGATTGTGTTCATCTTATGTACTCACCCCATCATCCACAATTATAATATTTACTATATTTAATTTCAATTAAATATAGTAAATATTCACACAAAGAATTGTCTGCTAATTTTGTCTGCGGCCACTCTCCAATATTTAGGCATGGGGTGCATTTTTATCATTACTGTAATGACACATTTCTTCGTCACGATGCGACGGGGTGAACCATTTCTATCCGGTGGTAGAATATATTTGAATTTGCCAAGACGGATTATATTGCTGGAGGGACTCTGGAAGCCTGCAGATTGGTCGTGTTTAGAGGTGGTCTGAGGTGATGGCTGAAGATATACAGATGCCGCGCCGGGTCATCAGCGAGATTTAACAAGTCCGACTAACCCCGTTCCGCTTCCGTGATGATTTTTCCCCGTGCCATTGAGGCATAGATGCCGAACAAGCACGTGACGGCAAACACCACGAAGGAAACTTTCACGCTGGTAACGATCTGATTAGCATAGGCGGGGCTTAGCACGGCTGTACCCACGTAGAGGTCAATGAACAGGGTGGCCACGGCCATACTCACCGCCTGCCCGATGAGACGCATGGTACCTAGGGTGGAGGAAGCCACACCGTAAAACCTTTTTTCAACCGAACCCATAATGGCGTTGCTGTTCGGGGAGGAAAACAGGGCAAAGCCCGTTCCCAGCAGGGCCAGGTTGAGGATAATCAACCATATCGGCGTGTTCCTGCTGATAAAGACAAGGATGAACAATCCCAGTGTGGTCAAGCTCATACCCCAGGAAGCTATCACCCGGGGTTCCACACGGTCCGAAAGCCTGCCGCTAAAGGGCGAGAGCACAGCCATGATGATCGGCTGCGACAGCAGGATCAGACCGGCTGACTGGGAGTTGACACCCATTACCACCTGTAGGTGCAGGGACAACAGGAAACCTACCGCAAAGGTAGCACTGTAGTTGATCAGGGCAGCCAGGTTGGAAAAAGCAAAGCCTACATTTTTAAAAAGCTTCATGTTTAAAATAGGGTGTTGCTCTCTAATCTCGTGGCGTACAAAAAGGACCATCACAATCAGGCCCAGGACCAGGATGTACTTGGCCCAGGTGGAAGTGGCTATGGTGGAAATCCCATAAAGTACGGCAACCAGACCAACTATGTAGAGGGCCGTGCCGGTCGTGTCAAAACGTTCCCCTTCTGCGCCCAACCATTCTCCTTTAAGTTTGGTCGAGGTAATGACAAAAGCAGCCGCTCCCAGCAAAACAATGACATAATAGATAGACCGCCACCCCAGCTGGTGGTTTAATACCCCGCCTAGGACAGGACCTAATGAGAGACCCGTATAAACCGCAGCCACGTTGTAACCCAGCACCTTGCCCCTTTCCTGGGGTGGAAAAACTGAAGTGAGGATAGCCATGCTGGTCCCGAAAATCATCGCCCCCCCGACCCCCTGCAGCAACCTGAACATAATCAGCGACTGGATCGACCAGGCGACCGCACATAACAGGGATCCCAGAGTAAAAATGGCCAACCCGGTAACAAACACTTTTTTTCTTCCCACCATGTCCGCCAAACGCCCGAAGGGCAGCAACAATGCGGCCGTGATCAGCAAATAGCTGCTGACCGTCCAACTAAGAAGGGTGGCGCTGGCGTTAAACTCCAGTCCAATATTAGGAATGGCCAGGTTCACGGCACTGCCCATGAATGGGGTTAAAAAGGCAGCCGTTGAAGCTGAAATTAATGTGGCCTTACGAAGTGACGCGTTTTGATCCATGGTGGGCCCCCTATAGTTATTTGTGTTTTATCTACTTCCAAGACTCCCACTGCTAAATTTGGTGTGACATACTTTGCTTTGGGTAGACTTCCTCACTGAAGTCTTTATGTTCAGCTTTAGCCAACGAGTTCACTTGCCTTATATGCTGTCCCTTTTAGCATGGTAAATTACAGTGTCATTATTCAGCATGATGGTGTGAACTAATCGCAAATTTATATGCAAGCCCACCACTGACTCAATGTGCGAGAAACGCGTCAAAGCAATCGGCATTACTCCCATATTGTTAAATTATGCAGAATACATTTATCTTATTTAGACAGTATCGATCATAATCCTGCTAAATTGCTAAATTGCTAAATCATCCCATCAAAAAAATGCACCGGACCGTTTGGGTCAGGTGCATTGCTAGAAAAATCATTTAATCACAAAGAGAATCATGTTACTATTTATTTTCCTGCTTCCACAGGCTGCTCAGCTTATTTTCCCATAGCAGCGGGTTGTCTGCTTTTACCTCAAGCGGCACCAGCGGACCCTGCAGCACCATATAGGCGCCTTCCTCGGCCCACGGGTTCTTAATTACCGCGGCGGGGGACCATAAGGTATTATCCTTGGTGACGGTATCCCCGATTTTAGGTATGTCCTTGCCGTTTTTAAGGTCATAAAGATACTGGACTGCGAGTTCCGCCGATTCCAAAGCCGGCTGTTCAACAATAGCCAGGACTTTTCCTTCGTTGACCAGTTGGAGTCCTTCTGGTCCCATGCAAATGCCGGTAATGCCGTAATCCTTGGGGTTCAAGCCGGCTGATTCGATGGCTGTGACGACGCCGGTCCCCATGATATCGGGTGTCTGCACATAAATACCCTTGATCTCTTTACCAAAGCGGGTTATGAGATCGCTAGTCCTATTGTTGGAGTCATCGTTATTCCACTTTCCTTCGCCCTGTACCACGGTAAGCTGCGGGTACTGGTCGACCACCGAGCGAAAGCCCTTGCTGCAGGCCTGGGTAAACATATCCTCCAGAGAACCGGTAATTTCGACTACCACACCCTTGGGCACCTCGCCGCCGTTCCGGTCTTTAATACCTTGTACAAAAGCTTCAGCTGCTTTTTTGCTGGATTGTTCAATATCAAAGGACAAAAACATGTCGACCTTGCCGCCTTCGGGGGAGGTGTCAAGGGCCATGATAGGTATGCCGGCCTCATTCAGCCTTTTAACCCCGGGGACAACTGCTTTTAAGTCAACCGCGCCGGCCATGATAAAGCCGTCCACCTTCTGCACAATAAAGTTATCCATTAATTCCATGATCTTTAGAGAGTCAGCCTGGCCGTCTTTGATTTCAACCTTTACCCCGAGTTCCTTGGCCTTACTTTCAGCCCCGTTGATAAAGGCCTGGATATAGGGAGCCGTGGGGTCCTTAATGATCATGCCAAAAACCAGTTGCTTGCCGTCCTGGTCCGCCGTTTCGGATTTCTTTTCAGACTGGCTGGATGCACAACCGGAAAGCACCATAGCCAGCACCAACACTGATACCAGGCCTGTAACCCATTTAAATTTCATTTTAAGCCTCCTCCTTATTTTTTGATTTTGTAATTGGAGAACCTTCTCGTAACACCTCCTAAACCTATTTTTGTAATTACCTTATCTGCTTTTTAGCCGGCCGCCAGCTGATTTGCCGCCTGTTGTTCCTGGTGCAGCATCTTCTTAACCTGTTCCTGGTGCAACAGGTGGTTCCGCACCTTCTCTCGTACCCGGTCGATTACGATGGCCAGAAAAATCAATGCTCCCTGAGTGGCGTAAACCAGGCTGACATTAACTCCGAGTAAATTCAGAGAGTTGGAAATCATACCCAGCAGCAGCGCACCCCCAAGCATGCCCAGTGGAGTGCCCTTACCACCATCGAGGCTGGCGCCACCCAGGATAGCTCCGGCGAAGGACAGCATGACCATCCCATCTCCCATCGAGTTGGATATTGAACCTTGCCTGCCGGCGGCCAGGAGCCCGGCCACGGCCGCCAACATACCGCTGATAACAAAGGCCCAGATCACCATTTTGCTCGTATTGATGCCAGAAACAAAGCTGGCCCGGGCATTGCCCCCGGTGGCCACGAAGTAGCGGCCAAAAGTGGTGTACTGCAAAATAAAATGAAATATGATGAAGATAACCAGGATAATCGGGATAGCCACCGGAATATTGCCGGCCATTCTGCCCTGTCCGGCATAAGTATAGGCTTTGGCGAGAGGAAAGATGGAGAAGGGCACCAAAAACAGGACGACGCCACGCAGCATAATCAGCATGGAGAGTGACTGCAGAAAGGGATTCACCCCTATTTTGGCAATGAAGACCCCGTTAAAAAGTCCCACCAGGGCTCCCACCGCCAGCGTCAGAAAGATGCAGGTGACTGGGTCTAGGCCGACTGGAAGCCATTTGGTGGCCAGCAAGAGGGCTATACCGGGCGCGAAGGCCAGGATAGACTCGATGGATAGATCCAGTAGACCAATGATCATAACCAGACCCTGTGCCAGAACTAGCAAGCTCATAATGGCGCTGTGGTAAACAATGTTGACCAGGTTATCATAGGTCGCAAACTTGGGGGTTATCACTACATTAAGAATGAAGAAACCAGCGATAATAACCCATATAAGGTTATTCAACAAAAATAACTGCATTTGAAGCTTTTTGGGCATTTAAACATTCTCCCTTGGGCCAAAAATTTAGAAATTACTCTTTAAAAATTCGTTCGCACCTACCCCCAAAGAATGCTACATAATTCCCTTAAACTGCTTCGCAGTGCAAGTGCGATTAAAATCGTACCCACATTAAACTAGATAAGAGGAGTCCCAATGTATATGCATATTCTGGGGTTAAAACTGATACTTCTTGCAATATGAAACATAAATGTTAGCTTGGATTCGTTTTCCGGTTGCCCTGTACCGCTAAATACAGGTCCCCTTCAGAAAAATTTTCCCTGCTTAGCTCTCCGGTAATCTCGCCCCGGTATAGTATTAAAATGCGATCACAAACCATGATCAAGTCGTCCAGCCCGGGCGAGGTCATTATGATTCCCGCTGTTTTACTTAATTTTTCCCTGACAATGTCCAGAATGCTTTCCTTGGCAGAGATATCCACACCTTTAGTAGGCTCGTCCAGCAGCACTACTTTGGGAAGCGTCGCTGAAATTCTACCCACCACAACCTTTTGCTTGTTGCCCCCGCTTAGCTGGTTGACTTCCTGTTCCTGGGAAGCAGTTTTAATGCCCAGAGCCTCGATAATGCCGGCCGTAAACTGCCTTTCCCGTGCTTTGTTGACCAGACCGCCCCGGCTTACAGCCGGCAGGGCGTTTAAAATAAGATTTTCCCTGACACTCAAAGTACCAAGAATCCCCTCATTCTCTCTGTCTTCGGGCAGGTAAACAATGCCTTCTTGCAAAGCCTGGGAGGGATGAGTCAGGCGCCTAATCGCACCGCCAACTCTAATCAACCCGCCTTCCGCCGGCTCAATGCCCGCAATCCCTTTGAGGATTTCCGTCCGGCCGCTGCCTCGCAAGCCCGCCAAACCCAGAATTTCACCCTTTCTCAAATGAAAAGTTATGTTCTGGTAAAACCCCAACCTGGTCAGATTTTCTACAGACAATACGGGTTCCTCATTCATATCACAGGTTGGACCTGACCCTTTTGTTCTCTCACTAATTTTGAAATTCTCTCCCACGATTAGTGAAGAAAGTTTTTCCTGGTTAAGTTCTAAACAGCTTTCAGTGACAATCGTTTTCCCGTCGCGCAGGACAGTAACCCGGTCACAGACCTTTAATAGTTCATCAGTCCGGTGGGAAATAAAGATAATGGTATTTCCGTTGGCCTTTATTTGTTCAATGATACTGTATAAGATCTGCTCATCCTTCTGAGAGAGTGACGCTGACACCTCATCCAGAATAACAACTCTGGCATTCTCTACGTAAAATGCCTTCAGCACCAGCAAGAGCTGACGCTCACTGATAGAGAGGTCGGCCGCTTTGGCCCGCGCATTAATATGGAGGTTTGCTTTTTTTAAAATCTGCTCTGCGCGGCTATATATTTCCTTCCAGTTAACAAGCCTATTGTGGCAAATGTAATCACCCATGAAAAGATTTTCAGCGACTGTTAAGTCGAGGATTACCTGGGGGTCCTGCGTAACAATGGATATTTTCTCTTTTTTGGAGATGATTCTGGTTAAGGTTGTAAACCTTTTATGTTCAATAAAGATTTCGCCTTCCGTTGGACTGATCATGCCGGCGATAATCCCAACCAGGGTTGACTTGCCGGCGCCGTTTTTGCCGATGATGCCGTGGACTTCCCCTTTTTGCACATTCAGGTTTACATTGTGCAGGGCTACCGTCCCTGGGTATATTTTGGATATTTGGTGCAGCCTGAGTACCGTGCCGGCTTCCTCGACTGCGTTCAATGCGCTTACTGGCAAGAACTGCAACCCCCTTTCACAGGTTATCGCCTGTAACCTAACGTTTATCCTGCATTCCTGATGAGACACTTTTGTAAATAATTCACACCTGCATCAGGCTATTTTTAATTCGGTTCAAGTAGAATTTTAGCAGAGTTTTTGGTGGATGCAGTCAACATTGAAAAGGCCTGCGCCGCCGAAGCGAGTGGCAGTATATGTGATACGACCGGAGTGACATCAATACTATCACTGGCTAAATGGTTGATGGCCTTGTGCAGATCAGCTGTCTCGTAAGCGTTGACACCAACGACCTCGAGTTCTTTAACCACGATATCGTTGGGGTCAAAGCAGATCTTGTCCTCATACAACCCCGCCATTACCAAGCGGCCACCGGGTCTGAGCCATTTAACGGAGCCTTGCAAGGTTTTTTCCACACCAACCGCCTCAATCACCACGTCAACCTGACTGGAGAAATCGTCCGGAAAACTTTCCATGACCAGATCTGCCCCCAGCCTTTTTGCCAATTCACACCTGTCCGGAGAGAGGTCAACCACAGCTACCTGGCTGATCCCGGCCGCCCGGGCCACCAAAACGGTGATCAGTCCAATCGGACCCGCCCCGACGACACCCAGACGAACAGGTGGTGTCAGCTTTGCCCTTGTCACAATGTGCAGGGCCACGGCTAACGGTTCCACCAGAGCCGCCTTCTGCAATGCCATAAATTTAGGTATCTTCAGAAGGCACTCCGGTCTCATTAAAAGGTATTCTCCAAAACAGCCTGGTGAAACCTCACCGATAAAGCCTAGTTCGGGGCAGAGATGCCCCAGACCCTGCCGGCACCACTCGCAGTTCCCACAGGTAACCCGCGGGTCTCCTACCACAGAGTCACCAGGAACCAGGCCGCTCACATCAGTTCCAACCTCTTCAACCACTCCTGAAAATTCGTGCCCCATGGTTTCGGGGACTTTAGTTACAAACATCCCTTTGCGGTAAATATGCAGGTCCGAGCCGCAGATACCGGCATAGGCCACTTTAATTAAAACTTCGCCCCGGCCACAGACAGGCCGCGGAACTTCTTCAACCCTGACATCCCCAATTCCGTAATAACGGGCAGCCAACATATGCTTCCCCTGCCTTTCTCCGCTAGTCCCGGGCGAACCGTTCCAGGATGGCGTTGCCGTGGGCGGGAAAACCTTCGTAATCAGCCAGCTTGACCATGGCATCCTTGAGGTTGGAGAGGCCATCCTTGGAGAAATACTCAAATGTAACTGCTTTGTAGAAGTCCGCCGTTTTCAGCCCGCCGGAAACTACCGCCCGGCGCCCGGTAGGCAGTACATGGTTGGGACCGGAGCCAAAGCACCCGGTGCTCAGAGGGGTATAGTGCCCCAGGTAAATACCGCCGGCGTTGTTAATTTTTTGCATATCCAGAATAGGTTCCCTGGTCATGATTTCCAGGTGTTCCACCGCATACTCATTGGCATAAGCAATTGATTCCTCAAGTGAGTTGGTAATGACTATGGCCCCGTATTTTTTCAAAGATTCGACCACAAAGTTTTTGCGGTAATCACTCAGTCTTTCAATGTGGCGACCTATCCTCTCCTGTACGGCATAAGCCAGTTCCCTGACGTGAGTCACCAGGACCCCGGAGGAGTCCAGCCCATGCTCTGCCTGGATACAGATGTCCGCTGCGGCAAACTCCGGATCGGCCGACTCGTCCGCAATAATAAGCCCTTCACCAGGTCCGGCGTGTGTACCGATTTCAACCTGGCCGTTTAGAAGCTTAAAGGCTGCCAGCACCCACTTACTGCCTGGACCCACTATTTTATCCACCTTGGGGACGGTTTGGGTACCGTAGGTCATAGCTGCTACAGCCTGGCTGCCGCCTACCCTGTATACCGAGTCTGCCCCGCACACGTCGCAGGCGATCAGCGTCCCCGGGGGCACCGAACCATCCGGCGCGGATGGTGTGCAAACGGCTACCTGAGGTACCCCCGCCACCTTAGCCGGCAAAACAGACATCATTACTGCGGAGGGAAACCAACCCCTCCCACCTGGAACATAGCACCCAACCTTCTCCAGGGGGATTATCACCTGCCCGGCCACCAGACCCGGTGAAAGCTCTGTAGACCACATTTTATTAGGCATCTGGGCCGCATGAAAACGCTTGACGTTATCCGCCAGCGTTTTAATAGCGGCAATAGTTTCCGCATCAACCTTGGCATATGCTTCTTGAATTTCCTCTGCGGTAACTTTAATCTGGTCTTTGGAAATGGAAATTCCGTCAAATTCCCTGGTGTAATCTACCAGTGCCTCGTCGCCTCGCTTCTCGACCTGGTCGATAATCTTAGCCACATCATCCAGGACGGAGCCCGTTTCCACCTCGCTCCTTTTCATAATCCTGTTATAGTCCCCGGCAGCCATTTCTTTGAGTTCATAAACCCGGATGTACATGTTCGTCCCCCTTTTGCTTAGATAATATTCGACTCTAATAAAAACAGACAAACTCCTGAGGATTGGAGCCTGCCACCGGTGACCTCGAAAAAACCCTCACTAAATAATTAATACTTTAACATGGTACAGTAAGTGCTTACTGTTTTCGATAATAAACCACAAATTCCTCTTTTGCAAAGTAATTTTTCTGTTTAGGAATCAATGAGTTCAGACCAGACCTACTACTATATACTATATTATTAAAATATTGTCCCTATTTGTTTTATTTAGAGGATTTGGAAAATTAACGGCTAATTACCCATTATATAAAATGTAGGGGGTGTCAAGCGTTGAGCACGTCTAACAATCTTACTGTCTCATGGGAGGTGTCGCTGCAAAAACTCATGGCAGGAAACAACAGGTTTACCAGTGGCAAACTTGCCAACAAGGAACTGGGAGCAGGACGGCGGGAAGAGCTCTTAAAAGGTCAAAGTCCTTTTGCCGTAATCGTCTCCTGTTCTGACTCCCGCGTGCAACCGGAACTTTTATTCGACCAGTCCTTGGGTGACTTATTTGTAGTGCGGACGGCTGGTAATGTTGTCGACGCGATTGCGACAGGCAGTGTGGAATATGCTGTGGAGCACCTGCACACACCTCTGATCGTGGTGTTGGGCCATGATCATTGCGGCGCCGTTAAGGCTGCTGTGGACGGAGGAGCAGCAGAGGGAAGCATCGGGGCTATTATTGATAAGATTGAACCCTCTCTGGCCAGGGCAAAGGCGGCCGGAGCAGCAGGTTCACAGCTCTATGAGGTCGCGACTGATGAAAATACTATGTCAACCATACGGGACCTACAAAAGAGCCCCGTCATCCAACACCTGTTGGCAAGCAGTCATCTGGCGTTGGTGGGGGCTAAATACCACCTTGGCTCAGGTGAAGTGGTTTTTACCAATACCAGCAAGTAACTCTGAACTAATTCGCCTTCTGTAACCTGTATGCTTATAAGGCGGCTGCAAAGCCGCCTTATAAGCTGTCCGTTTTGGAAATTCAAACTCCTTTTGCAGCAGTTCCTTAAATTCCCTGGACATTACTGGCCGGCCAAACATTGTTTGAGGCTTGCCGGGACCCTGTCTCTTTTGCGCTGAGCAGGTCCTAGCCCCTCCTGTAAACAATTCTTCCCTGCGGAGTTGACATAAATGATTAAATTGTTCCTGAACTGGGTATAAGCATAGGCGTTTTCCGGGAGGTTTTTATTGATGTAGTCTTCGTTGGCATCCTCTACGAAGGCATAGGTTTCGTCCCAATTGGCCCAGTCGTAGTTGATGAAATAAAGAGAGAAAAAGTCTTCTGACACAGCACAAAGCGCTCGTTCCGTGTTTTGGTAGCTGGCCTGGTTATCCAACCTAGTAAAATGTTCCAGCAGAGTGTACCTTGAAATTGCATAGATCAAAATGATTAATAAGGCCAATGTAGACCCGATTACTACCAATGCCTATTTATGAAGCGTCATCAGCGTGCTCCAAGGTTCTTAGGAAACCAACAAAACCTACCATACTCGTTGCGCAATGGCAGGTTTACCAATAATTCCATATTAGGCGTGAAAGGTGCCCATACTATAACATAGTCTACAAGAAAATTCTGCAAAAACCGTAGTCCTGCACAAACGCT
>JAQVOH010000066.1:0-3731 GCA_028702695.1 Desulfotomaculaceae bacterium | reverse complement strand
AAAACCTACCATACTCGTTGCGCAATGGCAGGTTTACCAATAATTCCATATTAGGCGTGAAAGGTGCCCATACTATAACATAGTCTACAAGAAAATTCTGCAAAAACCGTAGTCCTGCACAAACGCTGTAAATAGTTATTATGATACTTTCTACCTACTGTTCATTTCTGCCGTACAATGAGGGCAACGGGTTGCCTTCAGAGGAATGCTCATAAAGCAGTAGGGGCATTCCTTTGTTGTAGGCGCCGGTGCTTCTTCCTGACGTTTGAAACGGTTAGCCTGCCGGATTACCAAGAATACTGCTAAAGCCACGATCGAGAAATCCAGTACAGTATTGATAAATAAACCATAGTTGATGGTAGCTACTCCAGCCGCCTTCGCCTCGGCCAATGTGGCATAGTTCTGAGCGGATAAGTTAATAAAAAGGTTGGAAAAGTCAACCTTTCCTAATAGCAATCCGATAGGTGGCATAATAATATCGTTTACAAAAGAAGTTACTATTTTACCAAAAGCTGCGCCGATGATGATGCCGATGGCCAGATCCAAAACATTGCCGCGCATAATAAACTCCTTGAATTCTTTCAACATATCTTAGCCCTCCTTAAATATTGTTGTTTTCTCATTATGCAATTGATTGACTAAAACATAATGAAGAACCACAGGAGTATAGCCCGCAGGCTAGCTTCCCGTTGTGCAAAGACAAGGAAAACCTAATCTTTCTTAGGTTCGGGAGATTCATTTTCCACAGTGATTTCAATTTTGACATGGTCACCCGGCTTAGCGCCTTTTGGCAGGAGGACCTTGGGGATGTGGAAAATCCTCTTGTTATGTTTAATTAAAGCATATTCACCTTCAAACCTGTCAATGTTCATTTAATCATCCTTCCTCCCATGATAAAGCTTACGGAGCACGAATATCGCCAGGCCACCACCTCCACCGAACAACCATTAATCGGCTGTTTCTGAGCCTTCTTCAAATGAGTAAAAAAATCCTACCACCATAGATATTAAAAAAAGGAGGCAACCGGAGACAAATACAAACTTGCCGATGACCTGGTCATACTTCAGCAGGTGCAAGCTGCTGAGCAGAAAACTCCAGTCGTGCTCACCCCCGCCAATAAGTGGCAGGAGCATAGCTCTGGCATCTTTAATGTATACAGATATGTCCATCAGGTTTTGGGCTGTCCAGAACATCGTAACTGCGCCGCTAAATAACTGCCGTTTAATAAAAAAGTACAAAGTCAGCCCGGCTGGTACTAGCAACTGCATCAAGGTACCGCCCAGGAACTGAATAAAATCTCCGAAAAAACCAAATACAACGTGTCCCGCCTCGTGGAAAATTAAATCAACACCGTGCAAAAACCAGAAGGCATTATAATTAAAAGCGCCAACCAAGCCATAAACCATGATTATTGCCAAAAATCCAACTTTAAGAAAATTTAACCGGTATTGCGGCTTGCTGCCTGACTGAGGATTCACTTACACCACCCAAACCCCTGAGACATTCATGCTACATAAATTCAACTCAGGTTTACTTATCTATCCTAAAAACAATTCAATAGCCGACCTATTTTTCCTGCCGTAAGCATAATTATTACCGCGCTGACCAAAGGGTGTTGAATAGAAGCAACGGATGATAGGAAATGAGAATGAGCTAACCGGGGGTAGATAGTAAAAGGAATGCCTTATCCGGCATTCCTTAAGCTCATAAAGTCATATCCAAGTTTGGTCAAGCTGCACATTTTACTTTTGCCTTCAGTAGCAACGTCCACCAGGCCAAGCGCATACAATTGGATAACAATGTGGTCGAGTACCGCCCTTTTCACTTTCGCGGTCAGGGATAGCTCCTCTTTGTTCATGGGACCTTCTTCCTCAAGGGCTCTTATAACCCTCTCAGCTTCTTGCGGCAGGCGGTGTTGCACCCCATGGAAATATTCCGTCAAGGTTATGGTCATGCAATGGTAACCCCTTTCAAAATTATTCGATTGCACTACTATTATTGTCATTTAATCAATTAAGTAAACCTTCCTCGGCCCAAAAATCCTTATTAGGCAAAACAGATTCTTTGCTGGCATAACGTGTGCTTATAACTAGGCCCTACTAGCCATAATTGTATTGGCTCATGCGCCACCAACATAAGCCCACAGATCACTTATCGGGAGCCTTTAACAGCAATTTTTGGCTTAGCAACAAAAAACACACCGCTTGGGTGTGTTTTTTGTGACCTACAATTTATGATCCAATATGTTAACCCTTTTTGGCCAGGGACTGCTCCATAATCCGGTAGATTCGATCCACCATAAGGCGGGGATCCTGAACCAGCCCCGCTGCAATCAGGGCATTATCTAAAACCTGTTCAGCCACAATCCTGGCTAAAGCTTCATCTTCCTGCCGGAGTGTCAGGAGGCGCTTAATCAACGCGTGGCTGGGGTTAATCTCCAGGACTTTTCTACCCATATCCCCCATTTGCTCGTTGAGAGCCTGCATGAACCGCTGCATGCTGCCGGTCATCATCCCGTCGAGGTCGAGGATCATCGCGGGGCTTTCCACCAGGCGGGTTGACTCCCGGACCTCGCTGACCCGCTCACCCAGCACCTCCTTAAACCAGGCGGTCAATGCCTGGATCTGTTCAAATTCCAGTGACTCCGCACCCTCTTGTACCGCCGGAGCAGGGATGTTCAACTCAGCCTGATCGGCAGACACCAGTCTTTTACCCTCAAACTCCGCCAAATTGCTCAAAGCAAAATCATCGACAGGTTCGTGGGTATAAAGAACCTCCAGGTCCGCTGCCCGGAAAGCTTCAAGGTAAGGACCAGCCTCGATCGCGGCCCTGGTGGGCCCGTTGATAAAATATATCTCTTCCTGTCCATCTTTCATCCTGCTGGTATAATCCGGCAGGGAAACCATCTTCTCCGGCTCTGATTTAGAGGATTCAAACCTCAATAACTTGGCCAGGTCATCGCGGTGGATAAAGTCAGTAGCGGCGCCTTCCTTCAAAAAGATACCGAAAGTCTTCCAGAATTCCAGATACTTATCAGGCTCTTTCTGGGCTTGCTCCATAAGAAACTTTAAAAACCGGCCGGTGATAACCTTGCGTAACTTGGTTATCAAAGCGCTGTCCTGCGTGGTCTCACGGGAGATATTGAGCGGCAGGTCTTCGCTGTCCACTACCCCTTTAACAAAGCGGAGCCAGCCCGGCAAAATGTTCTCAGCGTGTTGCTGAATTAAGATTTTCCGGCTGTAGAGGTTCACTCCGGGTTCCAGCCGGCCGAAACCGAAACGTTCTGTATTTTGCTTAGGTACGAATAACAGGGCATTGATGGCCAGGGGCGCATCAGCCGTAAAATGCAGGCGGTAAGAAGGTTCGTCATAGGCATTGGCGATGAACTTATAGAAATCAGTATATTCCTCTTCAGTTACCTCGTTCTTATTCCTAGCCCAGATGGCCTGGATGGTATTGACCTGCTCGCCATTCACTTTGATCGGAAATGAGACAAAACTGGAATATTGTCTGATAATCCTTTTTATGTTTTCAGGTTTGCTGAATTCGTGGGCATCGTCCTTGAGTTCCAGTATAATACTGGTGCCGCGCGCCAGACCTTCTGCCGTCCCCAGGTCATAATTGCCGACGCCTTCGGATACCCACTCAAAGCCTTCCGCTCCCGGCAGATACGAACGTGTCAGCAGGCGTACTTTTTTTGCCGCCATTACGGCAGCATAAAATCCAACCCC
>JAQVOH010000001.1:71755-151062 GCA_028702695.1 Desulfotomaculaceae bacterium | reverse complement strand
ATAACGGGATATGGATATACCTTTGTAGTAATGGATGGTTTAAGTAAATCTGAATATAAAATCGAAGTATGTCGTAAATAGCTAGAAAAAATAAGTAGAATATTCACAATTTTTGTGTTAGTTTATAATAAAGTAGTATTTAATAAAGGGGTTGAGGGTAGTGAGTGACGGTCTGGCTGCTCTTTTGAGGAATAAGAAACAATTACACAAAGAACCAGCAGTGCATGTAGATGAGATACATGAACAATGTCCCACGGAGATAAAAGCATTTTATGATCGGCTTGAAGATTGGCTATCAGATTTAATTGAAGAAAAAATAATATTAACTTCCTATGAAGTCATTGCTATGCAGGGGAAAAGATGGGGTCTCTATTATACAAGGAGATTTAAATTAAAAGCAGGAGAAGATGAAATCGAGTTTATACCTAAGAAAAGGGTAGTTGTAGGATCGACGGGCAACATAGAAATGAGAACAAAAAAGGGGAATATGTTTTTTATTAGAGATAGGGACGGTATTTGGAAGCAAGTGGTTTCCAGATCACCATTAAATATTGAAACTTTAACAAAGCCTTATTTTAGATGTTTGTTGAAATCAGTATTGTCTTAAATAACGCCTTGATTCTGCCACAACCTGGCCAGGTTCTTTATTGATCCGTGCCAGTCTGCCCGGCAAATGCCTGCAGGGTCCCCCAGTAGGCAATCAGTTACCAGGTAGGTCTTCATACCCAGGCTTCCAGCAATTAGATCATCACCCACATTATTGCCTACCATCAGGCATTCCTCAGGGGGCACTCCCAGGTGTGCGGCAATTTCACGGTAGTATCCGGGATGGGGTTTGCAAAAGTGCATGACCTCATAGCTGGTAATTAATTCCCATGGTAAGTCATCTACGCCTGCCCAGGACATCCGGCTGAGTATGGCGGTTAACGGGAATAAGGGATTGGTTGCCAGTACGATACGCAGGTCACACTCCAGGGCTGCTTTTACTAATATGCGGGCTTCCGGACAGGGGTGGGCAACGTAGGCCAATTGCCGGAACTTTTCAGTGTAATAGCTATCAAGCAAGGGCTTGATAGCCGGGAGCAGATCTCCCAGACGAATCCGGAAATCTATCCAGAAAACCTCTTCGTTGGTAAGTGCCTGGCCGTTGTTAGTGGTCATAGCCGAGGTACTGGCCATCAGAGCGCGTTTAAAGTCACCAGGTTCGATTACCGGATGTACGGCGAGGGACACTTCTTTTAAGTATGCGTCCAAGAACTCCCTTTGGTCCATTGGTAAAAGGGTACCATCCAGATCAAAAAGGACAGCCTGCAGCACTTCCACATCTCCCATTTAGAAATATAAGAATTAATTGCCAAATCAGCAACCGCTTAAAGGCTCACTTTGCATGAGCTAAAAGATAGAAAGGATTGCTTTGTTATTAAATAATACCCTTGCTTTACGCTGCTAGTCAATGGTATGCCAGTAAATAGGTTGGCCCCGGATTCACCTGTTAAGGCATACCGGGGCCGGTGGGCATTTAATAATTTTGACACCAGAGCTCGTAGTAGCTCTGTGGGTGGTCGCAGGCCGGGCAAACATCGGGTGCATCCGTACCCTCGTGTACATAACCGCAGTTGGCGCATATCCACAGCACTTTTTCATCGCGGTGGAATACCTTGCCTTTTTTAATGTTCTCCAGAAGCTTAAGGTAACGTTCTTCATGTCCTACTTCCGCATGGGCGATTGCACTAAAGACCATGGCGATCTCGGGAAAACCCTCCGCCTCAGCTGTTTTGGCGAACTCGGGATACATGATAACGTACTCATGTTTTTCCCCAGCGGCAGCCCCCTCAAGGTTAGCCTCGGTAGTTCCTATGATACCCGCAGGGAATGATGCGGTAATCTCTGCTTCGCCACCGGTGAGGAATTTAAACAAACGCTCCGCGTGCTCCTTTTCATTGGCGGCAGTCTCCAGAAAAATGGCCGCTATTTGCTCATAGCCTTCCTTTTTGGCCTTGGAAGCAAAGAAAGTATAGCGGTTTCGGGCCTGTGATTCGCCTGCGAAAGCAGTCAGCAGGTTCTTTTCCGTTTGGGTTCCTTTTAAAAGCATCTCTATCCCTCCAATACATTGTAAGAATGAATTTCACTCAGTAACATTGAGCATACCATTTATTTGTTAAAAATTTATTTCGGAAAGATTAATAATTTATTACCGGCTTGGTACAAATCTTCTGGGATCGGTCTCAATATCGACGATAACCGGCTCGTTCGAGGCGAGGGCTTTCTCAACGGCTACCGGAAGTTCGGCTGCTTCTGTGACCCTGAGCCCTACACCGCCGCAGTTTCGGGCGTATTCGGCAAAGTCGCAGTTGTAAAGATCGGTTTCCCAATGAGGGTAATTCTCAACCTTCTGTTCCTGCATAATCATGCCCAGCTGGTGATTGTTGAACAAAAATATTTTAATGGGCAGTTTATTTTTAACAACCGTGAGGAAGTCGGACATGACCATGGAAAAGCCGCCGTCTCCAGTAATACATACCACCTGGCGTCCGGGGTAAGCAATCTGGGCTGCCATCGCCCCTGGCAGTCCGGTACCCATGGAGGCTAAATAACCGGACATGACCATTTTTTGACTCTCTTTCATCCAGAAGTTCCGGCCAAACCACCAGCCGTTTTCCCCGATGTCCAGAGAAATCACGCTGTCTGCGGGAAGTCTTTCGTTAAGGACCTTAATGATGTACTGAGGCCTGAGCGGGCTAGCATCCGGGTCTGCTTCCTTATCCAGCAACGCCAGCCATTCTTTTTTTAAACTCCTGATTTGCTCCATGTACTCTGTATTAATATTGGCACTTACCAAAGCAGTCAGTTTGGGGAGGACTTCTGAGCTGTTGCCCCAAAGGCCCACTTCCACCGGGTATTTCTTGGCAATCATCATCGGATCGATATCGACCTGGATGGTTTTCTTTTCTGGGATCTGGGTCATATCTGAAAACGAGGCTCCGATAACAATGAGTAGATCTGACTGTTGTACCAGCTTGGAGGCCGATGTAGACCCAATCGTGCCGTGCCCGCCGACATATAGTTCATGGTCCTCGTTAATGACTCCCTTGCCCCTGAAAGTGGTAACTATCGGAGCTGTAATCTTTTTAGCCAGCTTGAGGAGGTTAGCACCCTGGCCAAGGGCGCCGTAGCCTGAAATGATGACAGGTCTTAGAGCCTGGTTGATGACTGCGGCAGCCTGACTGATGAGTTCAGACGAGGGAGCAATGGCCAGGCTGGGTAGCCTTTTCTCAAAAGGAATGACAGGCGCGTCATAGCTTAGCTTTTGCACATCATTAGGAATACTGATATGGGAAACGCCCCTTTCCAACAGGGCGTGCTTTACCGCAAGGGTGATCAGGGAGGTGGTCTGCTCCTGTGACATTAAAATCTTGTTAAATACCGATATGGGCTCAAAAAACGAGTGCTGGTCGATCTCCTGGAAGGAGCCCGGTCCCATCATCTGCCTTTTGACCAGCCCGGTAAGAGCCAGCACAGGAGAGTGGTCAAGCTTGGCGTCGTACAGGCCGGTCGCTGTATTGGTCGCTCCGGGGCCTGCTACAGTAAGGCAGGCTGCAACCTGTCCGGTCAGTTTTCCGTAGGCGGAGGCCATAAAGGCGGCTGTTTGCTCATGTCTGACCTGCAGAAATTTTATGTTCTTGTTTTTACGGATGGCCTCAACGATTCCTAAAGCAGAAGTTCCCGGCAGGCCAAAAACGTACTGTATGCCGCATTCTACCATCTGTTCCGCCAAAACATCGGATACGGTCTTCTCCAGCTTAGGGTCATCCTCCGACGTGTTGGTGTGAAGCATAAACATGCTTAAAGGGGAATTGCAGACCGGGCATGTCCAGTCATTTGTCAGCTCACTAAAGCTTGTGCCACTTTTGGCCTCGTCGTAAAGATAATTGCAGACGGTGCAACGGTATTCGGCCATCAGAATTATGACCTCCTTTTTTAAGTAGAATTAATACTTATTTCTTTGCTATTAAATACCTACCAATTATTCCGTTGTTAGGAAACAATATAAGAAAAATAGATTAACTCCGTCTTAAAAATTTATTAAATATTAATTAAGTTATTATTATAGCTCTGCTATGTATAAATTATTTTGTATAGAGGGAGGGAAAAATAAAGAGAATATTAATAAAAATACCCGGAGGTAGTTATGGAATACTTGGTGTGGGCGGTTGTGTTGTGGCTGCTGGTTTTTACTCTGGTCCCCTTCGACAGGTTTAAACTACTCTGGCCCGTTGTGGTTATTGCAACTTTACTGCTCTTTGCCATGAATTTTACTTTTATCCAGTTGGGATATTACCATTTCACGAAAAGTGCTCCCGCTATTTTCGGTGTCCCCTTATTTGTATTGGTGGGGGGAGCGGGCGGCGGGGTCCTGCTGATGAATTGGATGCAGCGCAACTCGTTTTATAAAATGTTGCTGGTACTGGTCTTCAGTGGTTTACTTGTTCTGGCTACCGAGGTGTTTATCCGGACGGGTGCTTTTGAAATGCAAAACGGCTTCAACCAAATACTCCATTACTTTATTAATGTAGCTGGTCTGTCCATCCTGGTATGGCTGTCACTTGCCGTGACCGGCGAGGAAATAATTTACGAGGGCCGTAAGGCCAAAATCTTTTAAGCAATTATGACCTATAAAAAACCGCCTCCAGAGAGGCGACTATGACCTGGAAAACCTGACTGCTGCTCATAAACGCGAGGAAGCAGCAACGGCTTTTACCGGGAGGCGGCGCAACAAGCCATTGAGCCCAGGGTCAAGGAGGTATTCACTGTCCTTTCGAGATAGAGTCCGACCATGTGGCCCTGGAGAAAAAAAGTTGGGTTAATCGCACATAGCGTCTTCTAGCCTATCCGGACTACGATGCGGTGAAAAATATCCACGGTGCTGCCCAGGTAAAAGGCAGCATCCTCCAGTAGACTGTATATTTCATGTTGCTTCAAGGCTTCCATGGCATCAGCCGTTTGAAAAAGTTCAGACATGCCCTTGCGGTAGTATTCTTCCATTTCCGCATGGGCTTTTCTTATCTCCAGAATGCGGGTCCGAGACTCTATGGGTTTGTTATCAATGATTGAGATCATAGCCCCGGAGAAAATACTCGTCCCCTCGCTCAGCGACTCCGCCATTTTAATAAAGTACTCGCGTGGTTCCACCTTGTATTCGACAATGGACAGCAGTGTGGACTTGGCGCACTCAACGATACGGTCCATTTGGACCGAAATATAATAGAGCTCTTGCCGGTCAAAGGGTGTTACGAAGGCTTCCAGCAACTTCTCCTCCATCTCCATGCGGACAGTGTCTGCTTGCCCGGCAAGTTGAAGCAGCAAATCATAATTTTCAGTTGACGGTTCCATCAGCCAGGCCAGCAGAGTCTGGACCCCCTGTGCTGTTAATTCCGCCTGGGAGCGCAGCATACCGATAAAATCCCATTTCTGAGGGAAAACTTTATTAAAAAAATTTATACCCATGGTTCATGCTCCTTTACGGTTTACCTACTAACCAATATACCGGGAAGTAAATCAATGCGGCTACTATTGTGGAGGAGGGGATGGTGACAAACCATGCTATGACCATTTCCTTCCCGATGTTCCAGTTGACCATACGGTGTTCGTCCGCAGCCCCTACTCCAAGGATGCTGCTGGCCATCACGTGGGTGGTGGAGACAGGAGCCCCAAAATGGGTTGCCATTAAAATGGCTGCTCCTGAGGAAACCTGTGAGTTGAGGCTGTGGATGGGACGGATGTCAAAAATACGCTCGCCCAGCGTTCTCATAATTGACCAGCCACCGAGAATAGTGCCGCAAAACATTACCAGGGCGCAGCTTAGCCTTGCCCACATGGGTACCGTCTGCTGCTGCAGGTTTCCCGAGGCGATTAAGGCCAGGGTGATTAATCCCATTATTTTTTGGGTATCGTTGGTGCCGAAGCTGAAAGCCAGCACCGCCGCCATCACCCACTGCAACCCTTTAAGCCAGCGGTTAACGGTATTCTTGGCGTTTCTCAGGGCTAAACTCAATAGCTTTTGTAATAGGTAGGCCAGGATGAAGCCCAGGGGCGGTGAAATGAGCAGCGCGGCAAAAATCCTCATCATCCCAGTCAATTCATGCTGTGTTCCAAACAGTTGGCTCCAGCCCCACAAAACCTGGTGAAAGCCGCTTGAGGCCCACACCGCTCCGATAATACCGCCCACCAGGGCGTGGGTTGAACTGGAGGGGATCCCGAAATACCAGGTGATTAGATTCCAGGCGACTGCCGCCAGAACGGCTGCCAATAATATGACCAGCATTGAATTATGCATGGAAATGCTGACAATATTAGTGAAGGTATTGGCTACAGAACTGCCGCCCAGCATGGCGCCACTGAAGCCAAAAGCTGCCGCCAGCCCAACGGCCTGACTAGGAGTAGCGGCGCCGCAGGCAATAAAGGTGGCTACAACCGAACTGGCATCGTGCAACCCGTTGGTGAGGGCGAAAAGTAATGCCGCTGCGATGACGACCACCAGCAGAATATAAATCTCAGTAGTCATAGGCCGACAATCCTCGCTATTTGCAATAGTATAATTTCTCATAATTTTACCTCTTTTTAAAGATAAACTCAAAACCATATAATTCCAGTGAACTCGTCCAGCTAAAGCTGGACATCGAGACTTGGGTGGGGGAATCTACCCTCACCGAAGCGGAAAAAGGAACTCCCACTTTTAGAAGTGGGAGTCTTAGAATTAGATAAAATAGCCACATCAGGATTGCGTTATTTTTGTTTATCCTTTTGAGTTATGACACGCCGGTAGCCGTTGACAGTATGCCTTGGTGGAAATTGGTGGTATGATTAAATTAACGTAACGAAAATTACAAATTCTTATATATCGGAGCGGTTATCGCCATGAGGTTTGGGTAATTATCAGGATGCGATGGCGGTTCCAGCGATCAACCAGCACCCCGGCGAAAGGTGAGATAAGTAAGGTCGGGAACTGGCCGGCAAAACCAACCAAACCCAACATAAAGGCTGACCCTGTCAAACGATACACCAGCCAGCTCATGACAATATTTTAATCCAGGTGCCAATTAGTGATATGCCCTGTCCACTACCAGGTAGTGATAGGAGGTGTTGATGGAGCAATCGATTACGGCGGCTTATTGCAAGATTTTTGGACGAGGAGGTTTGGAAGTTGGCAAGTAAACAGAAGAAGGTTGAACTCCTTTGGAACATGCTGCTGAGCAGGCGGTTTGAAGAGAAACTTACCGAGCTATGTAAAATAGATAGAAAGCTTCCCGGCATGGTAATCCTGTCAACCGGCCAGGAGGCAGTGGCTGCAGGGGTTTGTGGGGCTTTGGAGATGGAAGATGTGATTATCACCAACCATCGCAGCCACGCCCACCTGATTGCCAAAGGAGCCGACCCGGACCAGCTTATGGCTGAGATTTACGGCAAAGCCACCGGGTGCAACAAGGGGAAAAGCGGCACTCTGCATATAGCCGTGCCTGAGGTCAATGCACTGGGCACCACTACGGTGGTTGGCGGTGGTATCCCAATTGCGGTGGGGACGGCCTTTGCCCAGCAGTACAACGGGAGCAAGAGTGTTACAGTGTGCTTCTTTGGCAACGGGGCGGCGGACGAGGGCAGTTTCCACGAGTCAATGAACCTGGCCGCGTTGTGGAACCTGCCGGTGATTTTTGTATGTGAAAACAACATATACGCCGGCGCCCAGCGCATGGAAGACCATACCAGGGTTAAGGATATCGCAACCCGTGCCGCCGGTTATGCCATAACCGGTGAGGTGGTGGACGGCAACGACGCAGTTGCTGTTTACGAGGCAGCCCTAAAGGCCAGGGAGCGCTGTTTGACCTGGAAAGGCCCGACCCTGCTGGAGTGCAAGACCTACCGCTGGCGCGGGCACGGAGAGGCCGACCACCAGATTTACCAGCCCAAAGATGAGATTAACGCCTGGATGGAGCGCTGCCCAATTAAGAAATTGAAAGCGGAACTCCTGTCCGAAGCTATTATCACAGATGAGATCATGGCACAAATGGAATTTGAAGCAATAGACATCGTTGAAAGCGCTGTCCGTTTTGCTGAAGAAAGCCCCTGGCCGGCCCCGCATGAGGCGCTGGAAGACGTATACGCTTAATCCGGAAAGGAGGATTGTTTTGATGCAGCAGATAACCATGGGACAGGCCATCCGGCAGGCGCTGGCTGAGGAAATGCGCCGTGACCCAGGCGTATTCATCGCCGGCGAGGGGGTGGGAGTTGGCATCCACGATAGCCCGCTCATGCCTACCTACGGCCTGTTAACTGAGTTTGGGCCACGCAGGGTCAAAGACACCCCGGTTTCCGAGCAGGCTATCGCTGGCCTGGCGGTGGGAGCATCAGTCCTAGGACTGCGGCCGGTGGTGGAAGTAATGTTCAGCCCTTTTTTAACCCTGGCATCCGACCAGATTGTCAACCACGCTGCCAAGCTGCGCTACCTTTCAGGTGGAAAAAGCTCGTTTCCACTGGTGATAAGAGTTAAGAGCGGGTCCGGCTTCGGCGCCGGCTGTCAGCATTGCCATGACCTGGAGGCCTGGATGGCGCACTGTCCAGGTTTGAAGGTGGTCATGCCCGGCACAGCGGCCGACGCCAAAGGGCTGATGAAATCGGCCATCCGCGACGACAATCCGGTAATCTTTTTTGAGGATATGGGTCTGTATTTCTTTCCCAGTCCTGTCCCCGAGGAAGACTATACGATTCCCATCGGCCTTGCAGATGTAAAAAGACCTGGCCGTGACGTCACAGTAGTGACCTGGTCCAAGATGCTCGGGACGGTGGCACTCAAAGCTGCCGGAAGCCTCAGCAAGGAAGGTATAGAGCTTGAAATCGTGGATTTGAGGACGTTGGCTCCTCTCGACAAGGATACTATCCTCAAGTCAGTGAAAAAAACAGGTCGCCTGGTGGTACTGCACGAGGCCAACCGCACCGGCGGCTTCGGCGGGGAAATCTGTGCCCTGGCGGCGGAAGATGCCTTTCACGACCTAAAAGCACCGGTCAAGCGGGTGGCCGCCCCCGATATTCCGGTCCCCTTCAGCCCGCCGTTGGAGCAGTTTTACCTTCCCAATGAAGAACAATTGCTCCAGGCAGTTAAAGATGTTATGGAAGCATAGAACTAACGAAAGGCCCGGTCTTTACCGGGTCTTCTTATATCCATGAAAATTAGCTACCGGTTGTTATTTTAAGCCGAGGTTAGTCGCCGATGTTACAGTTTTATTTATTTTACTTGAAATTATAGTAGGGCACATGGCAGTATCTATATCAAAATTAAAGTACGTGCTTGCATAAATAGCATTTATTGATAGAATTATATGATAACGCAATATAATTCTATCAATAAACCAAAAAAATTAAATTAAGGAATAATTATTTGATAATTTCAATATATTCCTTTTCTGAAGTAAATAGTAAAGTTAATATTTAAAACTAATAAAGAACATGAAAGGATTGAACTATGAGCACGCTTTTTCAGCCTATATCACTCGGTTCAATGGTTATAAAAAACCGCTTTGTGCGTTCTGCTACTCATGATTTTATGGGTAACCTGGACGGAACCATATCGGATTCAGAAATAAAGCTATACAGGACCCTTGCACAAAACGATGTGGGTCTGATTATCACAGCCCATTCTTACGTACAACATCCTCTAGGTCGGGTCGCACCGGGGCAAAATGCCATTTGCGATGATCAATTTATCGAGGGTTACCGCAGGCTAGCTGATACTGTGCATGAATATGGTGCCAAGTTCGTTCTGCAAATATCGCATGCCGGCAGGCAGTTTTCTGTGCCGATGGAGGGCTTAGTTCCCGTAGCTCCCTCAGCGGTCACCGACAACAGCATTGGCATTACACCCCGCGCCTTGACTGAGAAGGAAATATGGGAGCTGATCGAATGTTACACTGCTGCCATGTTGAGGGCGAAGGAAGCTGGTTGTGACGGGGTACAGGTCCATATTGCCCATGGCTATTTACTATCAGAGTTTATTTCACCTTATACCAATAAACGGGAGGACCAATGGGGCGGCAGTATAGAAAACCGGACCCGTATTCTTAAGGAAATCATAGTCCGTGGTAGAAAGATAGTCGGTGAAGCTTATCCTGTGCTGGTCAAGCTTAATACAACGGATGGCTTTGAAGGAGCCGGTTACCTTGCTCTTGAGGATGTAATCTACACCGCAAAGTTACTGGATAGCCTGGGTGTGGTGGCAATAGAAGTCAGCGGCGGGATCAAGGAATCGAAAAAAGGATTTGCCTGGCCTGGGATTAGAACTCCAGAAAAGGAAGCCTATTTTTCCACTGCGGCAAAAGCAATTAAAGCTGAGGTTGCTTGCCCGGTCATTCTGGTTGGGGGTCTACGCTCCCTGGCAGTCATGGAATCAGTTTTAGAAAGAGGAATTGCCGATATGGTAGCTTTATGCAGACCTTATGTTAAAGAGCCAGATTTGGTGAAAAGGTTTTCAAACGGGCAAGCAAAGGTGGCCTGTGTTTCCTGCAATGCCTGCTTTAATCCAAAAGGAATCAGGTGTAATTACAAAGATAACAAATAAACAATAGCCGGTAACTCGGGTGCTTAAGGATGGTTAGTGTTGAGTGAGATAAAACAAGATATGGCTATTTTAGAATCAACGGAAATAGGCTATTCGCCGGAAAGAGCTGAGATAGGTTCGTTATGGACGCGTGACTTTGTCTTTTTGTGCCTGGCAAATTTTTGTGTGTTTATCAACGTCCACCTCCTTTTACCCACTATGCCTGTATATATCGTGCAGATGGGCGGAGATACAAAGGACGTTGGAATAGTTATGGGTATTTTTACGATTGCTGCGACATTGATGCGGCCAATTGGCGGAAGGCTGCTGGACCGCTATCAACGCAAGAAAATATTACTTGCCAGTCTGGCACTAACCGTGGTGGTTGCAATAATTTATCACGCTGCAACTGCAATCATATTGCTAATATTTATACGCCTTGCTCATGGTATATCGTTTAGTATTGCAACAACTGCAACAGGTACGCTCGCCAGCGATCTTTTGCCCCGGAGCCGCATGGGAGAGGGCATGGGTTACTTTGGACTGACCACTTCTTTATCCATGGCTGTAGCTCCGATAATAGGTCTATGGCTGGTGGGGAATGCGGGTTTTACAGCTTTATTTAACCTAGCAATAATGGTAGCTGTTATAGCTATTGTTGTAAGTATAATTCCTGGTTATGATCAATCAAAGCTTAGCCATTGCAAGATAGACAAGGAAGAGCCTGGCAGGTCCGATTTTTTTGAGAAAAAGGCACTTAAGGCTTCTTTCGTAATGTTTTTCCTGGCAATTGTGTGGGGTCCGATTATTTCTTTTGTCGCTTTATATGCTCAGGAAAAAGGCATTGCGAATATCGGGCTGTTTTTTACAGCCAATGCCCTGGCAATGCTTCTTTCCCGTCCTTTTGCCGGCCGTTGGTCAGATAAAAATGGCGCTTATAAAATTATTTTGGTTGGAATAGGGTTTATTGCTGTAAGCACGGCCACAATAGCGTTTTCAGATAACCTTACAGGTTTTATGTTGGCAGGATTGGCGTATGGTTTGGGTTTCGGCTTTTGTCTCCCGTCTCTTCAGGCGCTTGCAGTGCGTGACGTATCGCCCTTTAGACGTGGCGCGGCTACCGGTACATTTTTTGCATCTTTGGACTTGGGTATTGGACTTGGCACCATAATTTTTGGCTGGATTGCACTCTATACCAGCTATCGAGCAATGTATTTGATGGCTATTTTACCTGTACTGCTTGGAGGGTTGGTCTGCGTTATTGCTTTTTCAAATAAGCGTGTACATATCTGATCATAGGTGTGGTACTCTAAACCTGACAAAAAAGATTGTGCCCATAGGACTGGTTTCTATATTAATAACAGCGTTATGCTTGGCGGCAATACTATAACAACCGCCAAACCTAAGCCTGTCCCATTATCTTTGGTAGTGAAGAAAGGAGTACCTATCTTTTCAAGCACATTGGCTTCGATCCCTTTACCCTGATCCTGCACTGATAAAACCACCTCTTTGCCATCCGTAAATGTTCTTATAGTCGGATTCCCACCGGATGGCATTGCTTCCAGCCCGTTGCGAATAAGGTTAAGAATCAACTGGCGAATTTCTTTTTCATTAAGGAATAAGACAGGGGTTATCTCTTGCTGCATATGAATATTTTTATCTGATACTCTAGCGTCCGCCTGGATTAATGGGGACAGGTTTTCGAGAATTGTATTGAGTTTTTGCGGTTTTAAATCTAACTTCCTGTTTTTAGCCAGAGAGAGGAATTCAGTAATGATTGAATTCGCCCTGTCAAGTTCATCGATCATTAGATCAAAGCTATCCTTGTATTGAGCGAACGCCTCCCTATTCTTATACAGCTGCAAAAAACCACGCACGGTTGTCATCAAGGTTGTCCTTTTGCTCATCGCGGTTTTCTTGACCCGACTTTTTCTTCGACAAAAATTTTCACTCCATCTCTTCGAGTAGGTTATTATGATATCAATCAGTAAGTTTCTAAATTAATAGCTATAAGCTGTCTTCGAGATGAATATATGAAATAAATTTCGATATATTTTGGCGATTTTTTTTTCATTAGACAAATGATGAAAAATTTCCTTTAGAGATTACGTCGAAAAAATGTATGATGGTATTTTTTTATTATTATCGAAATTTTGATAATTATCAGTTGTAATCCATCTGAGCAGGTGATATATTGGTCGCAGGTAAACTAATTAAGTGTCATTAGTTTACCTGCGATTTACCAACTAACGAATATCCAAAAGTGGGGGGAAGGGAAGTATGAAAAGGAAAATCCCGATCATCATCATCCTGTTGCTGCTGCTTGGCTCGGGCGGATACTGGGGCTACTACTGGTATAACCAGGCGCCGTCAGGAGGACTTGAGGCCACGGGGACCATTGAAGCCACTCAGGTACAACTAACCGCCAAGCTGCCTGGAACCCTGCAGAATTTCGAGATTAAGGAAGGTGACCCGGTCAGAAAGGACCAACTCGTTGGGACCCTGCTGCGCAATGACCTCATTGCCCAGAGGGAGAGGGACGCACTGGGGGTAATCAAAGCCCAGGCTCAGTTGGACGATCTTCTTTCAGGCGCCAGGCAGCAGGAAATAAACGATGCGCAAATAGCGGTTAGCATCGCCCAAACCAACTACGACAAGGCTGGTAAAGATCATGACCGGGCAGTGGAACTCCACCAGGGCCAGGCGATCTCAGATTCCGAGCTGGAAAAGGCGGACACCGCTTACAAGCAGGCCCAAAACCAGCTGGAATCGGCCAGGAGTAAGCTCAGTCTGCTGCGCTCAGGTAGTAGGACTGACCAGGTTGCAGCGGCTCAGGCCGGGGTCGAGCAGAGCGCCGCTATCTTGAAGGCTTCGGAAGCACTGCTGGAAGATACTAAAATCATCTGCCCCATCGACGGGGTTATCCTGAGCAAAAACTTTGAACAGGGCGAATACGTCCAAGGTGGGGCCTCCGTGGCTACGGCGGCCAACTTAAACGACATGTGGATTAAAGTCTATATACCGACCGATGACCTGCCCCAGGTTAGGCTCGGACAGCCTGTGACCTTCATGGTCAGCGGCAGCAGCACAGAGTACAATGGGACAGTGGATGAAATCGCTGCAAAAGGTGAGTTTACCCCAAAGACCATCCAGACCAAAAAAGAGCGCACCAATATTGTTTACGCTGTCAAAATCAGAGTTAACAACCAGAGCGGCGTTTTGAAGCCCGGCATGCCCGCAGACGTTATCATTCAATAGAGGTGGTCAGATGATTAAAACAACGGATTTGACCAAGGTCTTCGGCAGTTTGATGGCGGTTGACCATGTTTCCATCAAAATAGATAGGGGAGACATTTTTGGTTTGGTCGGTCCGGACGGGGCCGGCAAAACGACCCTCATGCGCATGCTCTGTAACCTTATTACCCCTACCAGTGGCAGCATTAAACTTCTCGATAGGGACATCAAGGATGCCCACAAGGCGGTCGAATCCTATGGTTATATGCCACAGAGATTCAGTTTGTACGGGGACCTGACAGTGATGGAAAACATCAATTTCTTTGGCGCCATGTACAATTTGGACCGACGGACCATTCTGAGCCGGGCCGATGAGATATTGGAAATGACCAATCTCATTAAGTTTAAAACACGGTTGGCGGATGATCTTTCCGGGGGCATGAAGCAGAAACTGGCCCTGACCTGCGCCCTGGTATCCAGGCCGAGAATGCTTATCCTCGATGAACCCACCTACGGGGTTGACCCCGAATCTCGCAAGGATTTCTGGCGGGTCCTTTATAATTTGAACCAGGAGGGCATGACCATCCTGGTGTCTACCGCTTACATGGACGAGGCGGAACTCTGTAAAAAAGTAGCTTTTATGGACCGGGGCAAGATTGCCGCTGTTGATACACCGGGCAACATCAAGCGCCAGTTTCCTTATAAGATACTGGAAATCAAGGCTGAAACACGTGACCTGGGTTTCTTAAACGAAATGGCTTTAGTTAGGGACGCCTATTTTTACGGTGGCAAGTTCCATGTCCTGGTGGATAAGAGTACGACGCAAGCTGTAATTCTGGAAAAAATGGCTGAGATAAATATCGGCGTCGTTCAGGTCAGGGAAGTGCCACCTACAATAGAGGATGTCTTCGTCCTATTGGCAGAAAAAGAGGTGGTTTAAGTGGAGTACGTGGTAACCACCCATGAGCTGACCAAAAAATTTGGTTTATTTACCGCTGTCAACAAGCTCAGCATCAAGATCAGGCCGGGCGAAATCTACGGTTTTCTGGGGCCAAACGGCTCCGGCAAAACCACGACCATCCGCATGCTGTGCGGCCTGCTGGAACCCACTTCCGGGTCCGGTACTGTGCTTGGTTATGACCTGGCCCGTGAGTCCGAAAAAATCAAGCGCCGGATCGGTTACATGTCCCAGAAATTCAGCCTTTACGACGATTTAACAATTTTTGAGAACCTGGATTTTTACGCGGGAATATACAGTATCCCCCAGAAGGAACGCAAAAGCAGAATAGCTGAAATGGTGTCCATGTCCCTCCTGGAGGGTAGGGAAGATGAACTGGTAGCGAATTTAAGCGGAGGGTATAAGCAACGCCTGGCTCTGGGATGCGCTATTATCTCACGGCCGTCTATTTTGTTTCTAGACGAACCTACCAGTGGGCTCAGCCCTACCAGCAGGCGCATGTTTTTTCAAATTATCCAGCGTATGGCAGCAGAAGGGGTTACGGTGATGGTCACCACCCACTTCATGGACGAGGCCGAGCGCTGTTACAACATTGCCTTTATCTCCGAAGGGACCCTTATCGCCAATGACACACCCGACAACCTCAAAAACAGCGTAATCAAGGGCTGTATGGTTGAGGTCGACCTGCCTGATGCCATGCAGCGCATAAGTGCTATTGAAAAACTACCGTATGTCAGGGAGTGCTCCATCCACGGCCCGCTCTTGCACGTACTGCTTGAAGCAAAGGCTCAATTGGAGGTCTTTGACCAGTTTACGGGCGCTAACGCTGTCGTGATTGAGCCATCCTTGGAGGACGTGTTCATATCGCTGGTTAAACAGCAAAGAAAGCAGGTGTCGTAAGATGAGCAGAATCCTGGCTATTATCAAAAAAGAGTTTCTGCAGCTGATGCGGGATCGGCTGACCCTGGGCATAACCTTCATGTTGCCCCTGTTCCAACTGATCCTTTTCGGCTATGCCATCCAGACAGATGTTAAGCACATCCCCACTGCTGTTTTTGACCAATCCATTTCGCAGGAAAGCCGGGACCTGCTGGAATCCTTCAGCGCCTCCGGTTACTTTGACATAAATTACGTCGCTAAGGGCTACAGTGACTTAACAAAATTAATTGACAGCGGACAGGCCAAAGCCGGTATTATCTTCCCGGCTGATTTTGCCCAGAACGTGCGAAGCGGCAAGACCGCTCAGGTGCAGGTGATCGTTGACGCCTCGGACAATATGGTGGCAAATTCCGCGCTGGCCATAGCCAATTCCATCGGCCTTTTGAAGTCACAAAACATCCTGGTGCAAAGGGCGCATATTCAGAGCCTGCCTTACGACATCAGAGTGCGCCCCTGGTACAACCCGGATGGCGTCACGGCATATTACATGGTCCCCGCCATACTGGGTATTATCGTAACCATGACCATGGTGATGCTGACCTCGATGGGTATCGTCCGGGAGCGTGAACGGGGGACCCTGGAGCAACTGATGGTCACGCCCATGCGTCCCTATGAACTGATGATCGGCAAAATCGTCCCCTACATTGCATTGGGCTATGTACAAATTACCGTAGCCCTCCTGGTAGGAGTGCTGTTGTTTAATGTCCCCATCCGGGGCAGTTTGCTGCAGTTGTATCTGCTTACTCTTTTCTTTATCACCGCCTCTTTAGGGATTGGTATTTTTATCTCCAATATTGCCAAAACCCAGATGCAGGCTACCCAGATGTCTTTCATGGTTCTGCTCCCGAGCATCATGCTGTCCGGCTTCATGTTTCCCAGGGAAGCCATGCCAAAGATTATTCAATATGTTGGCAATCTGATTCCTCTGACTTATTACTTGACGATCATCAGGGGCATCGTCTTGAAAGGCATCGGTTTTCAGTATCTAGTATCCCAGGTTGCGGCACTGCTCGTTTTTTCAATTATCCTGATGACCCTGGCCATCCTCAAATTCAAGAAAAAGGTAGCGTGATTTCTGCTCATGATAGCAGAGTCTCAGTAGATTTGTCTAATGTGGGTGCGAATTGCAGCATGAATCTCTTAAAATAAACTGCTTCAAGTGCAAATGCGAATGAAATCGCGCATACATTAAAACGAGCTTAGATAATTCATTGTAAAGGTGCAAATGCAGAATATACGTCCGGCGTCTTACGACCGACTACCGAATGGTTACCCCAAACCAACAGGGGGGTGTATCTCAATAGACTATCGTCAAAGGATCACGGCTGCTTTAAAAGACCAGGCCAAGGAACGCGGTTTTTCCAGGGTCACCGTGGATGATTTGGTCGCCGTCACCGGCATCAGCAAGCGGACCATTTACCGTTATTTCAGGAGCAAAGAAGAAATCATTGTAAGCGTGATGGAGGACTTAATGTGCGGTATCGAGAAAGATACCAGGAAGGCCGTGGAAGCATCAGTTCATCCTATCGAAAAAATCACAGGCGCCATAGGGGTAGTCCTGCAAAATATTACGCAGATTCAGCCGCAGGCACTACACGATGTGCAAAAATATTACCCACAGCTTTGGGAGAGCGTTGAACAGTTCAGAGCGGAAAAAATCCAGCATATCTTCGAAGAGCTTTTGATGGGTAACGGGGAGGACTGTTTTCGCAAGGTAAACCCCAAAATCTTTACCGCTGCGCTCCTGGCCGGCATCAGGGCTGTGGTTAACCCCAACTTCATTATGGAAAACAATCTTTCTCCGGAAGAAACCATCCAGGCACTGTTTGATATTTTTTTAAATGGGATTACAGTGGAAAAAACAGAACTAAATCAGGAAACCGGTCGCAGCATATTACCGTAAGCGGGCCGGACGCAGGGGGAAGGACAAACAGATGATTGCCGAAGTTATTTTTAGCGGGACAGAACTACTGCTAGGGCAGATATTTAATATCAACGGCCAGTATATCCAGCAAACCCTTGCTTCCATGGGAATTGATTCATACCACCAGATAACCGTGGGGGATAACCGGGATCGTTTTGCTCAGGCCATACGTCAGGCTGCCGCCAGAGCCGACCTGATTTTCTTAGGGGGTGGGTTGGGGCCAACAGAGGATGATGTAAGCCGCGATGCCCTGAGTGAAGCCCTACAGATCCCACTTGTCCAGGATGAAACCGCCCTGAACATAGTGCGGCGGATTTACCTGGCGCGCGGCATCACCATGCCGGAGGTTAACATGAAACAGGCGCTCGTACCCCTGGGTGGTAAAGCCCTGGATAACCGCGTAGGTGTTGCCCCGGGAATAGTCCTGGAACAGCAGGGCAAGATCTTCTTTCTGTTGCCGGGACCGCCGTTCGAATTCAACTGTATGCTTGACGAGCAGGTGATTCCGTACTTGAGGTCTCGCTTCCCGGAGGACCTGGGCATTATCCATTCCCGTGTGCTGAAAATATGCGGCATCGGTGAATCGTTTCTGGCTCAATCACTGGGAGACTTGTTCAAAAGCTCACATCCGACTGTATCCACCTGTGTTAAAGGCAGTTATATTGATCTTAGTATCACCGCCAAAGCTGAGGATGAGCTGATCGCCCGCCGGGATATTGCCGCTATGGAAAACACCCTGCGACAGCGTATCGGTAACCATATTTTTGGCGCAGATAGGGATACCATGCCGGGTGTGATCGGCCAAATACTGGCCCGCAGAGGTAAGAACGTGGCGGTGGTGGAGGAGTTCAGCGGCGGCCTATTGGCCCATATGTTATCGGCCGAACCATTGTCAGCCCAGGTATTTGCTGGTGGAGTGGTTCTGGGTGGGCAGGCGCCGGGCCTGCAGGGTTTGTCTCATAAATTGTCCCGGCCGCAGGGATCTACAGCCAAAAAAGATGCGGAGCAACTGGCTCGTACCGTACGTAGCCTGACCGGCAGCAGCATCGGTATTGCCGTCCTGGGACCAAGTCTGCAGGAAACCCAGGAAAGGGACATGAACATGATGACAATAGGTATTGATTTAGGGGATGATGTCCTAGTGAAGGAAATCCAGCTCTGGGACAACAAGAGCCAGGTTGACCGCCGCGGGGCGGAAGCGGCTTTGGTACATCTTTGGCGGGTACTGCAGAAGATTGGGTAGGGCTTCACTAAGCCGTGTAAATACGATTGAAATTGCACCTACATCAAAACTAGTAGGCCATACCATGTAAAGAGATTGAGCAAGTAGTATTTTCTACTTGCTTTTTCATGGGTTTTTTGGTTAGAAGTGGGACGTGCAAAATGCCTGAAGGTTTCTTATAAATAATCGCGACTATAAAACCTTACAAATTTATTATTTTTTTGATATAATTTTTTGTTAATAGATCTTAATATAGCTGAGAAGAGAAAAGAGGATAAATATGCCAAAAAGAACCGACATCCACAAAATTCTCATCATTGGTTCAGGGCCGATTGTGATTGGACAGGCTTGTGAATTTGACTATTCCGGTACCCAGGCTTGCAAAGCCTTGCGAAAACTAGGTTATCAAATTGTTCTAGTCAATTCCAATCCAGCTACAATTATGACGGACCCGGGAATCGCGGATGTAACCTATATTGAACCGCTAAATTTAAGAAGCCTGTCTGACATAATATCTAAAGAAAGGCCTGACGCGCTGTTGCCGAATTTAGGCGGTCAGTCGGCTTTAAACTTGTGTTCGGAACTAAACAAGGCTGGTGTTTTAGAAAAATACGCAGTCAAAGTCATCGGTGTGCAAATTGACGCTATTGAACGTGGTGAAGACCGTATCGCCTTCAAAAAAACGATGAACCGGCTGGGGATTGAAATGCCTCGCAGCAAGCCGGCCTATAGTGTTGAGGAAGCTGAAAAAATAGCGGGGGAACTTGGATATCCGGTGGTTATACGCCCCGCCTACACCATGGGAGGCACTGGTGGTGGTCTGGTTTATAATGTTGAAGAGTTGAAGACTATCGCCAATCGCGGCATCGCCGCTAGTATGGTTGGACAAATCCTGGTCGAGGAATCAGTACTGGGTTGGGAAGAACTGGAATTGGAGATCGTTCGGGACGCTAAAAACCAGATGATTACAGTTTGTTTTATTGAAAACATTGACGCCATGGGTGTGCATACGGGGGATTCCTTTTGCTCGGCACCGATGCTGACAATCAGTCCTGAGCTTCAACAACGATTGCAGAAATACTCCTATGACGTTGTGGAAGCCATAGAAGTAGTTGGTGGAACTAATGTTCAGTTTGCCCACGATCCCAAAACCGGCCGGGTAGTTATTATTGAAATAAATCCTCGCACTTCCCGATCGTCAGCGTTAGCTTCCAAAGCCACCGGCTTTCCCATTGCTTTGATTTCGTCCATGTTAGCAGCTGGTTTGACCCTTGACGAAATTCCTTACTGGCGGGATGGAACCCTGGATAAATACACCCCTTCCGGTGATTATGTGGTTATCAAGTTTGCCCGCTGGGCCTTTGAAAAATTCCCCGGTTCTATTGACAAACTGGGGACACAGATGCGGGCGGTCGGCGAAGTCATGAGCATTGGCAAAAACTATAAAGAAACTATGCAAAAAGCCATCCGATCCCTTGAAATCAATCGTTACGGTTTAGGTTTCGCTAAGGATTTTAACCGGCGCTCCCTCGAAGAATTACTGTCGCTACTCGCAGAGCCATCGAGTGAACGTCAGTTTATCATGTATGAGGCCTTACGCAAAGGTGCGGATGTCGAACAGCTCAAACGGCTGACCCATATCAAAACATGGTTTATTCAGCAAATGAAAGAACTTGTTTTGCTGGAAGAAGAGATTCTCAAGTGCAAGCAGGGGCAACTGCCGGACGAACTGCTGGTTCAGGCTAAAAAGGACGGTTTTGCCGACCGTTATCTTGCCAAGCTATTAAAGGTGCCGGAAACCGAAATTCGTCAGCGTAGGGTATCTTTAGGGATAATCGAAGGCTGGGAAGCTGTCCCGGTCAGCGGTGTCGAAAACGCAGCCTACTATTTTTCCACCTACAACGCTCCTGACCAGAGCTCATCCAGCGGCCGGCAGAAAGTGATGATCCTGGGCGGAGGGCCCAACCGGATCGGTCAGGGCATTGAGTTTGACTACTGCTGCGTACATGCGGCCTTTGCCCTGCGCGATCTGGGCTATGAAACCGTGATTGTCAACTGCAATCCTGAAACGGTTTCCACCGATTATGACACATCGGATAAGCTGTACTTTGAACCACTGACCGTGGAAGATGTGCTGAGTATCTACGAAAAGGAAAAGCCGCTGGGGGTCATCGTTCAGTTCGGAGGTCAGACCCCTTTAAATATCGCCGGAGAACTGGCTAAAGCCGGGGTTAAAATCCTCGGCACAACACCTGAAACGATCGACCTGGCCGAAGACCGAGACCGCTTCCGCCAGATCATGGAGAAACTTGATATTCCTATGCCGGAATCCGGTATGGCGGTAAATATTGAGGAAGCCCTATCAATTGCCAACCGGATTGGTTATCCTTTAATGGTCCGGCCTTCATATGTTTTGGGCGGCCGCGGCATGGAAGTGGTTTACGATGAGGAAATGCTCCGCCAGTACCTGGCTGCTGCCGTAGGGGTTACCCCGGAAAGACCAATTCTGATCGATAGATTCCTGAAGAACGCGATTGAAGCAGAAGCGGACGCCATCGCCGATGGCACTGACGCTTTTGTGCCTGCGGTCATGGAGCATATTGAATTGGCTGGCATCCACTCTGGCGACTCAGCCTGTGTGATTCCGCCGATCAGTATCGAAGCCGGACATATTGAAACTATTGTGGAATACACCAAGAAGATTGCCAGAGAGCTGAACGTGGTGGGACTGATGAATATGCAGTACGCCATTGCCGGTGACAAGGTGTATGTTCTGGAAGCCAACCCGAGAGCTTCACGCACCGTTCCCCTGGTGTCCAAAGTCTGTAATGTTTCGATGGCTCGCATTGCCACAGAAATCATGTTGGCAGCAAAAACCGGTCAAAAGTCCTCTGTCAACACACTGGTTTCAAGAAGAATTCCACATTTTGGGGTCAAAGAGGCAGTCTTCCCGTTTAATATGTTCCAGGAAGTCGATCCGGTGCTGGGACCGGAAATGCGTTCCACCGGTGAAGTATTAGGAATTGCGGATTCATTTGGTCTGGCCTATTTTAAAGCGCAAGAAGCCACCAAGACGCCCCTTCCCATAGCCGGAACCGTGCTGATCAGTGTACCCGATCAGGATAAACCGGGTGTACTGGAAACGGCCAGGGAATTTACCAAGCTGGGCTTTAATATTAAAGCGACGCAAGGTACCCACAATTTCCTGAAAGAAAATGGGATCCAATCCGAAGAAATTAAAAAAATATCTCAAGGCCGTCCCAATATCGGCGATGGCATTACCAATAAGGAGATCAACCTGGTGATCAACACCCCGTCCGGGAAACGCAGCCAAGATGATGACTCTTATATCCGCAAGACAGCAATCAAATATAACGTTCCGTATATCACCACCCTGGCAGCAGCCTTCGCGAGTGCCAAAGGTATCGCGGCATATAAAGAAAATAGTTTTCAGTCAGACAATATAAAATCCTTACAGGAATATCATGCGGATATTACCCTATAAACACAGTCCATACCGGATATGATCTAAGGAGCACGTTGAAGTAACAATCAACGTGCTCTTTAATGACGATTGTCATGGTTTATAAAAAAGATTTATAGGTCCTGAATGCCATTAGTATAAGCACCTTTTTCAAATAGTTCACCGGCAACGTTTTCAGCATCGTCAAGATGCCCTTCTTGCTTCTGAGCTAAATTGGAAATAACCCTTCTATTTCTTCTATCCATTAACCTGGCAATTAAACTCATGCTATACACCTCCTTCTCTATATCTTGTACACCTAACCGGCTTTTAAAACTGTCAAGCAGTAGATTGCCAAAATCAAAAAGTGATGTGGGTTAGAGTCCCAGCAATAGTGCCATATATCATATTAACCTGGTCATAATTGCCAATTATTGAACGCTGCCAGATATTGTGGGTTGTCCAAGCAAACGGGAAAAGTGTATGATAATAGAAAAATTGGCCGAATCCCCGGATTATACGGGGTACGGGGGACAAATGTTTTTGGGGTGAATTGATTTGAACGATCAAATCATAGGGGGCCCTCTACCCAAACCCGTCAGCTAACCCGGAGGCCGAAGGAGGAATTATATGTCCTTGGTTACCCGTGTGCTCATGGGCCTTTTTGTTTTGATAGGGTCGTTTATAGCGCCTGGTGTATCTTATTCTGCTACCCATACTGTTTCTCCAGGGGAAAGCCTCTACACCATCAGCCGCGATTATGGTATTGCCCTGAATTCACTTATGGTAGCCAACAAAATCCAGAGTTCATTGATCTACTCCGGTCAACAGCTCTATGTCCCTGAAAAAAGCTCTGGCAGAGGAACATCCTATACCGTTAAGGCGGGAGATACCCTTTACTTGATCGGTATACAATTTGGTGTAAATTACAAGGCAATTATGTCTACAAATGGCCTGTACGATGCAACCATTTACCCGGGTTTGACGCTGACCATACCTGTAGTTACCAGTGCTTCCTCAGGGGAAAAGTCGACAAATGTGAGCAGGGGTGGTAATTTTCAGCGTCCAAGCGCTGAAGTCGTTAACCTTCTGGCCAAGCTGATAACAGCCGAGGCGGAAGGGGAGCCTTATGAGGGAAAGGTTGCTGTCGGAGCCGTGGTTCTAAACCGGGTTGCCAATGCTAATTTCCCAAAATCAATTCAGGCTGTAATCTACCAGTACGGGGACGGTACATACCAATTTGAACCTGTACAGAATGGACGAATCAATATGCCGGCCAGCAACGATTCCATCAACGCGGCAAAGGATGCCTTGAATGGTTGGGACCCCACAAACGGAGCGATTTACTTTTTCGCTAATTATGTTAAGAGTAAATGGTTATGGTCCCGGCCTTTGAGCAAAATTATAGGTAAACATGTGTTCACCTATTAAGCAAACAAGAAACCTCCCGGGAGTAGTCTGGATACCCCGGGAGGTTTCTTGTTTATTATACAGTTTCAGCTATATAGTGACATGAACTAATAATTCATATTGCGCTGGACTCTTTGTTGCCGTTGGTTATTTCTTTCAGCGTATCCAGCAGTGCAGGCAGGACCTTGAAAAGGTCACCCACAATGCCATAATCAGCAATTTTGAATATCGGGGCACTGGAATTTTTATTAATAGCCACGATAACAGAGGAGTGTTGCATCCCGGCTAAGTGCTGGATAGCTCCGGAAATTCCGCAAGCAATATAGAGCTTTGGATGTACTGTTTTGCCTGTCTGACCAACCTGGTGATTGGAGGGAATCCACCCGGAATCAACGGCGCCACGTGAGGCGCCTACGATTGCGCCTAGACGGGCAGCTACTTCCTCCAACAACTTAAAGCCTTCAGGCCCGCCAACACCACGTCCGCCGGACACAATTATTTGAGCTTCTTCCAGGTTAACAATTTTTTTGGCTTCCTTTACAATATCTCTGACAATAGTTCGGACTTTAACATCAGGTGGATAAATGGCTTTTATTATTCTCCCGGTCCGGTTAAAATCCGGAGTAGCTTTTTTCATCACGCCCGATCTTACGGTAGCCAGCTGAGGTCTGGTGTCGGGGCAAATGATGGTTGCCATAATATTACCGCCAAAGGCAGGCCGGGTCTGGTTTAAAAGCCGCTTTTCGGTATCGATATCCAGTACGGTGCAGTCCGCAGTCAGTCCAGTACGGACTCTCCCGGCTAATCGCGGGCCTAAATCCCGACCGATATTTGTAGCCCCAATCAGAAGAATTTCCGGTTTGTAGGTTTTGATCAACTTTTCCAAGGCAGCACAGTAACTTTCTGTCCTGTAATTTTCAAGTTCTGCATTTTCAACCAAGTATACGACGTCAGCGCCATAAGCAAACAGATCTTGGGCAAGTGGTTCGACTTTATTTCCGATTAAAACAGCACCCAACTCCACGCCCAGGGTATCTGCCAGCTTTCTGCCTTCGCCTAACAGCTCCAGTGCTATATTCATTATTGTCCCTTGCCGCAGCTCGGCAAAGACCCAGACGCCCTGATAGGCTCCCAGGTGAAATGCTTCTTTGGCAGGTGCAATGTTATTATTTTCATTTTCCAACTTAATGGCTTGTACCGGACATTCTTCCACGCAGGCTCCACAACAGGTACATTTATCTGTAATTGTGGCAATTCCTCCATCTATTTCGATGGCTCCTACGGGACAACTGGCTTGACAGGCCTCGCAGCCGGTACAATGTGTTTTTTCTATTATTACGAACATGATTTTGCCTCTCTATAATACATGTTTTGCCTGAAGTTCCTTTAGCAGAGTTTGCACGGTCTCTTTAATGCTACCTGTTAAAAATTTTACATCACCTTTTACCGCAGGACTGAAGGTCCTTTTGACTTTAGTTGGCGAAGCGTTTAGACCTACGAGCCCGGTGGCAATATCCAGTTGAGTCATTCCCCATACCGTTATTTTTTTGACGTCAAAAGCGTCCACAATCCCGGAGGTCGTGGCATAGCGCGGGGTGTTTAATTCCTTAACAGCGGTTAAAACCGCAGGAAGGGTTACTTCAATAACCTCATAGCCGTCTTCCAGAGCTCTTTCCACGACAGCTTTATCGCTATCCATAGAAATTATCTTCTTGACATAAGTAACCTGGGGCAGGTCCAAATGTTCAGCCAGTTCCGGGCCTACCTGCGCAGTATCGCCGTCGATAGCCTGTCTCCCACAGAAAATCAGGTCGTAGTGGCCAATCTTTTTGATAGCCTGAGCCAGGGTGAGGGAGGTGGCCCAAGTATCGGCGCCGGCAAAAGCCCGGTCGGATAGTAGAATAGCCTCGTCTGCTCCCATGGCCAGGGCTTCCCTTAAAGCATAGTCGGCCTGGGGTGGACCCATGGTGATGGCGGTCACGGTTCCGCCTTTCAGTTCTTTGAGCCTTATTGCTTCCTCAAGGGCATTCCTGTCGTCGGGGTTGATGATACTGGCAACTCCATCCCTGATAAGAGTTCCCGTTTTAGTATCAAATTTAACTTCATTAGTGTTGGGGACTTGTTTTAAGCAAACGATTATTTGCATTTTTTACCTTCCCTATTGCAAGGCTGCGCGGGAGATAACCATGCGCTGGACCTCGGATGTTCCTTCAAAGATTTCACAAACCTTGGCATCCCGCATCAGGCGCTCTACTTTGTATTCCTTCATATATCCATACCCGCCATGGATCTGTACGGCTTTTACGCTTGCCCTCATGGCCAATTCCGAAGCATATAGCTTGGCCATGGAAGCTTCTTTGGAGTGGGCTTTTTTCTGATCCCTTAGCCATGCTGCCCTGTAAACAAGATATCTTGCCGCTTCAATTTCAGTTGCCATATCGGCAATCATCCATTGGATAGCCTGGTTTGCACCAATAGGTCGCCCGAACTGCTGGCGCTCTTTGGCATATTTAGTTGACTCATCAAGAGCAGCCTGAGCGATACCCAAAGAGATAGCTCCTACGCCTATCCTGCCGCTGTCCAGGTTTTGCAGCGCAATCTTTAAGCCCTCTCCTTCTTTGCCAAGTAGGTTTTCCTTGGGAACCCGGCAGTCCTGCAAGATTACTTCTGCAGTATGGGAAGCCCTTACCCCCATTTTGTTTTCTTTTTTCCCGAAGGAAAGGCCGGGTGTATCTTTTCCCACAACAAAAGCGCTTATGCCTTTCAAGCCTTTGCTGTTGTCAGTCGTGGCCATGATAATATATATATCAGCTAAACCCGCATTGGTTATGAACATTTTGGTTCCATCAATGACCCACTCAGAGCCATCCAATACAGCTGTTGTCTGTTGGTTGGAAGCGTCTGTTCCCGCATCGGCTTCTGTCAGGCAAAAGGCTCCCAGGGCTTTACCTGTGATAATAGGTACTAAGTACTGCCTTTTTTGCTCTTCTGTGCCGTGTTTATAAATTGGTCCGCTATTTATGGAATTCTGACCATTTAAAAGCATAGCCGATGAAGTACAAGCGTGGCCAATTTCCTCACAAGCCAATACGAAAGTCAGATAGTCCGCTCCGGCTCCGCCATATTCCCGGGGATAAGGTATACCAAACATCCCGATTTGCCCCATTTTTCTAAATAAATCCCAGGAAAATTCAGACTTTTCATCCAGCTCTGCGGCTAGTGGAGCCACTTCTTTTTCAGCAAATTCCCTGAACATTGACTTCATCATTTCATGCTTAGGTGATAAAGCAAAGTCCATGATATTTTCCTCCTAATCATCCTTTGCCTAATATATTAGCATATAACTTGGTTCCTCACTGCAAACAAATGTTTCCACGATGATGCCCGACGAACAAATTGCTACAAAATCTTATTCCGTTTGATTATATCCGACAAAAAATAGTTTAACATGAAATTAAATTGTAAACTAGGTGATAATTATTATAAAAATACAGACAAGAAAAAGTTTTTCTATGGATATACTAAACAAATAAGAAACCTCCTGGGAGTTGTGAGATATCCTGGAAGGTTTCTTATCTTTGACATGAAGGACGCTATCGCGGCGCCATCATAATATGAAAACCCAAAAAAGCGGTTGATTTTGGATCACACCGGTGCGATAGTACCGTACTTTTTGGAGATATATGCTTGCATTGTACGAATGAATTCGCAACCACATTCTTTTGGGAAGTACTCTATGTACATTTTCAAAGGGAATAATCTCTTAGTAAGGGAAATCATGATTTGGATCCATCCGGTTTAATCCACCGGGGCCTTGTAGTGAAAAACGGCCAAATATCCGGAAGTGACTTCTATAACCGGGTTGTGCTCCGTGACCATGTTAGAGACCGCCCACTGCCATCGGCCTTCCAAGAGCGCTTCCTGTAGGGGATACTCGAACCCCTGCAGTGTCACCCCGGTGGCCCTGTTGCCCAGTACGAGCAGCGACACGGTGTCACCCACTGCGGCGGGCAGCCTAAGGCGGTTTTTAATCAGGTAGATCGTGACCGCGGGAGCGTCAAAAACAACTTCAATACCACTTTCAAGGAAGCATGAGGCACTGCAGATGTTAGATATGGTGTGGTCCAGTCGTGAGCCGGTCCCGCCCCAGACCACCAGCTTGCCGGCGCCTTCTTCAACGGCCAGAGTCAAGGCTAGCTGGGTGTCGGTGTAGTCTTTATGCTTGGGGAAGGTCTTGAGGCAGACTCCAGCCTGTTCCATGTGGGTGCGGTCCGCCGGATTGATGGAGTCCATGTCTCCGACCAGCCAGTCCGGTGTAATGCCGAGGGCTCTGGCCCGCCTGGCGGCGCCGTCGACACAGATAATCCGGTCAAAGTTATCTAACTGCCTGTGGTACCAGTCCGGTTCCCCATACTCACCATTGGTCATGATCAGAAATTGCAACTGTAAAAACCTCCGGAGTAAAAGATGTATGAATAAAACAGCCATTATTCTTCAATCACAAACTACCCAAGAAAATGCCACACTTGGGAGCGGCAATGGGGAGACATATTTCACGTCATTTGCCTTACCTGTCTCAAAGAGTTGCGGGCTTGGGGGTATCCGAAAGCGTTTCGGAGCACCTGGGTGCGTTGCATAGCTCGTAAATAGCTCGTAGCTCTGCAGATGCGGTTGGCATGATGCTCTTGTTGCACTAATGGAGAATTGCGAAGAGAGCGGAGGATACCCCCAGGTCCACTACGCATGAGGCTTTTCGAGAACCAGTTCCGCAATGACCTTTACCTTGCGATACACTCACATTTTATATTGGGCTGTTGCTGTTTAGATTGACAGGGCATCCATGATGGTGTCACGCACCGGCCCATAGGCCGGGTCAACAATGGTGTGGCTGTGGTGCGGTCTGGAAAAGGGTACCTCAACTTCCAACTTGACCACGGTCGGGCATTCCGACAGCACATAGATTTTATCGCAGAGGTAAAGAGCCTCGTCTACATCGTGGGTGATAAACAGCACCGTTGGCTGGAATTGGCCCAGCACCTGGATTAACCAGGTATGCATTTTCCTCTTGGTAATGGCGTCAAGCGATGCAAACGGCTCATCCAGAAGCCAGATGCCGCTGGCATAAAGGTAGGTCCGTAAAAGCGCCGCCCGCTGCCGCATACCGCCGGACAGTTGGCTGGGATAATAGTTCTCAAAGCCCTGCAGCCCGAATGTGCTGAGGTGTTGTTCAGCTTCCAAACGGGCCTTTTTTTTAGGCATGCCCTTTAAAACCAGGGGGATGCTGACGTTGTCCAGGACGTTAAGGTTAGGGAGCAGGAGGTCCTTCTGGCGCATGTAGCTGGCCAGGCCGGCGTTCCCCGTAACAGCCGCTCCTTCTATGTAAACATTCCCCTGGTCGGGCCTCATTAATCCCGCGATAATGTTAAAGAGTGTGCTTTTCCCGCAGCCGCTCGGACCCAGGATGCCGACGATAGCGTGTTCCTCTACTTCGATATTTATTTCCTGGAGGGTTAAAACACCTCCTAGTGTCTTCTTTATCCCTTCAGCAACTACTTTAGGCAAGGCGTTTACTCCTTGGGCAGGAATTGGTTGGTGTAGGCCTCTTGATAGTCTAGGGGTTTTTCGATTAGCTTCTGGGAGTACATCCAGTTGGCGTATTTTTCCCATCGCTCGCCGGTCATCTCACCCCAGCGGGGGGCGTCTCCCTGGTATTCCTTGGCCAGGTACTGCTGGCTGGCCATAATCAGGTCTTTGCTTAACTCGGGTACACTGTCAAGCAGTACCTGGCCCGCTTTTTCCGGTTCGTTGATACAGTATTCATAGCCCCTCGCGGTAGCTTGCATGAAAGCGGTCACCAGTTCCGGGTTGTTCTTGACCGTACCTTCGCTGGCAATCAAGACCGGGGTGTAAAAATCCAGGGCTGCATTGTAATCTCTTAAGTATATAAAGTTAAGGGGTACGCCCTTTAGCTCTGCCTGAATGCCGTCCCAGCCCTTGAAAATCCAGGCGAAATCAATATCCTTACTGACGCTGGTGAGAAAATCCGCCGATCCGATGTTGATCAGCTCTACTTTATTGAAATCGGCTTTGTCCTGGATCATTATAGCCTTAAGCATAGCTTCTTCTGCTGGAGAACCCCAACCGCCATACTTCTTGCCCTCAAAATCATTGGGACTCTTGATTCCTTTCGCCACAGGTGAGGCAAAGCCGGAGGTGTTGTGCTGAATGACGGCCGCCAGCGCCTTGACGGGGATGTCCTTGGTCCTGGCGATGGTTATCTCTTCCTGATAGCTGAAGCCAAAATCGCCCTGACCCGACGCGACCAACTGGGTCGCTCCACCTGCACTGGGCTGTACAATCTCAACATCCAGTCCCTGTTCCTTATAGTACCCTTGTTTTTGGGCGACATAGACTCCGGTATGGTTGGTGTTTGGAGTCCAGTCCAGGATTACCGAAACCTTTATAAGAGGTTTTTCCTCTTGTGCCTTATTATCGTCGCAGCCTGCCGTAAGGGTCAGCAGGAGTGTTAATACCACAGCGGCCACAAATACTTTTTTCATTATGAATCTCTCCATTCTGTTAACCTATTCCAGGGAATGACCAGTCTTTCAATAAGGGCTACCAGCGCAAACAAGGCCGCGCTTAAGGCGGTGATGGTCAGAATGGCTGCAAAAACGCGGTCAACCTGGAATGAGCGCTGGGCAACGGTCATGTACATGCCCAATCCCGCCTTAGCACCCAACCACTCGCCGATGATCGCCCCCATGACGCTGTAAGACGCAGCTATCTTCAGCCCGGAAAAGAAGGAAGGCAGCGCCAGAGGTAGCTTGACCATCCGAAAAATATCCAGCCGGGTTGCTTTCATAGACCTGAAGAGTTCGAGGTACTCCCTGTCTACAGCCGCCAGACCCCCCAGCAGGCTTAAAGCAATCGGAAAGAAACAGACCAGGATGACTACGATAATTTTGGGCATGATGCCGTACCCGAACCAGATGATAAAAAGTGGGGCCACTGATATGATCGGGACGGTCTGGGAGGCGATAAGCAGGGGGTATAAAGCTCTCCTCAGAAGGGGTACCTCGTCCATGACGAACGCGAGAATAAAGGATAAGACGATGGCCAGGGCAAAACCTGCCAGGCATTCCATCAGCGTGGTTTGCGTGTGTTTAAGGATTAAGGGCAGGTTGCCGGCCAGGGTCCTGGCTATGAGCACAGGCCCGGGCAAAATCCATTCCTGTACGGCTTTCCACCGCACCAGGTATTCCCACGTGACCAGCAACAAGACTACAAACCCCAGCGGGACTGCACCGTTAGCGATACTTGTTAATTTTCTCCTCAATCGTGACACCACCTGCCTTACAGTCTATCTTAACCACCGACAGGACACGAGTGGCCCCGTTTTGCAAGCAGACCTCCTGCGCCCTGGCTACAATCCCCAGGAGCAGGTCAAGTTCTCCTTCCATCGTTGTCTCCATGGGACCGACAACATAATTGACGCCGGATTCCCTGATCAGGTCAATAACCTTGTCAACTACCGGGTATACTTCTGCCTCGGGTACGATGGGAATAACCTGCAGACTGACGTTGCAAAGCATTGCCGACAACACCTCCTTAAATTAAATTAGGCCTTTATGCCTGTGGGCAAAAGGCCTGAACGCGCAAACTTAAAGCACGATCTTGCTTGTCCCTACGCTGGCATTACCCAGATCAGGTCTGTGGGTCAGAACCAAGTTCTTTCTCAGCCGAATTGCTTCAGCTCCCCGCTTGATATACAACTTATCTTGACAATTTAATATATTGATTTACTAATCACTTATAGGTTTAATCATATCCAATAAATACATAAAAATCAAATTAATTTTATATTTTTGTGGTTTATTCTGAGCAAGGCAGGCAGACAATCATGCCACCTTTAACCCGGGCACGTGGCTCCATGACCTGCTCACCGCATTTGGCGCAGTTGTAAGAATCATAAATACTGGCCTTAGCGGGAAATTCGATTTTAATCTCCCAGATCTCGCAAAATTCGTCGTCGGGCAGATCCAGGATATAGCGGATGCGAGACTGCTGGTGGTCGTGGAAAGCTTTACGCTCTTGCTCTGAGGCAGTCCCGCCGTATACTTTGTCTCTGAGCTCTTCAAATGAAGGGTCCTGGCTTCTGACCGAACCTTTGACAGCAACCCGTACAGCACGGCCGCTGTTGCGGCAGGCAAAGGTGTAGACCTGTTTCCCTAAGTCGTTAAAGATAAGGTTTCCTTTGCCGAAGGTGCACCCGGTCAAAACCTGGATGGCGTCTACGCCGCAGGAATCATTTTCTACAATAGCGACCAGTTCTTCATCGCCGGCTCGTATGGCCTGAAGCTTTTGCAAAGCAACCATGGCTACGTGATAACCTGTGGCTACGCCAGGGCAGCTATGACCGTGGAACTCAATAACCTTATCCCAGTCGCCTTTTTCAGGACACATTAAAAACACTCCTTGCTCTTTATCGTATTTAGCATTATCAAGTACATGTTACTTGATGCCATTATAACATTTCAAAGATTGTTTATCCAAGTATAAGACTCCCACTTCTATAAGTGGGAGTTCACTTTTCCGCTTCGATGGGGGTAGATTCCCCCACCGAAGTATTGATGTCAAGCTTTAGCTGGACGAGTTCACTTCGATGTTGATTGTACCTTGGGCACTGTAACTGAGAGCCCCGGCGCCAACCGCTGTCGTGGCAATCCAGGGGCTGCCCATATTAATAAGGACTTAACTTCCGTAGTTTTGTTAACTGTTATTGAATTTTGTCGATTAATACGGTTCAAGCATGGTAGCTTCAGCTGACCCGTTTCTAATTTAAATTGAACATGAGGTAAAAGGTCATGTCAATTATATATAAATATGGTGTCCCCGCATACTGTTTATCGCAATAACAGACAATTACCTGCAATTCAAAATATTTTACTTAATACGGGGTTTAAGGTTTTAAATGGTTAGTGAAAATGATATAATGTGAAGGCCTGCTAAAGATCGATAGACATCTCCTGATTAGGGTTGATAATCCGTCCGTGCAGAGCATTCTAAGAAAGGAGATGTTTTCGTGTTTACAGGCAAAACATTGTTATGCAAGGATTGTGGCAGTGAATTTGAATTCACAGCGGGTGAACAGGAGTTTTTTGCCGAGAAAGGCTTTACCAACGAGCCTACCAGGTGTCCCTCCTGCAGGGCTGCCCGTAAGAACAGCCGTGGTCGTGAACAGGGAAGGTTCACTGGTGGACAGGGCAACAGGCAGGATCGGCAGATGTATGAGGCAACCTGCAATGACTGTGGTCAGATAGCCAGGGTGCCATTCCAGCCTGATGGATCCAAGCCTGTCTACTGCAGTGATTGCTTCCGTAATTACCGTCGTTACGCTGACTAAAACATGAAAATAAGTCTTGAAAAAGGGAGCTGTCAAAAACAGCCCCCTTATTTAGTTTACCAAAATGATCCCGCAGGCTAAAGATAGGGCAGCCATAAATAGAAGCGTCGAAGGTTTCACAGCAGCATTTTACAGGTTGGGCGGCCATGTATCACAGCCCCGGGTAATATTTTTTATTTTCAGTTTCCAGCATAGCCAGCATTTTGGCGTAAAGTGAGGTTAGCGGTTCCTCGCCGACGTTACGCTGCTCATGAGGCAGGTCCAGCTCAATAGTCTCACGGATTTCGGTTGGCCTGGCTGAAAGAACCATAATCTGGTGTCCTAGGAGCAGCGCTTCCATGATATCGTGGGTAACGAAGACAATGGTGCGGGGGGCAGCCTGCCACATTTTAACCACGTACCGTACCAGGCCCAGCCGCAGGGGCATGTCCAGAGACTTAAAGGGTTCGTCAAGGAGCAGCAGGTCGTGCGGGAAGGCAAAGGCCCGGCAGATGGCAAGGCGCTGTTTCATACCCCCGCTGAGGGCTTTGGGATAGCTGTCACGATATTCATACAGTCCCATCGTGCTGAGGTAACCCTTAATGAGTTTCTGCCTTTCGGCCGGAGTGACCACATCCCGAAGTACAAAATCCAGGTTCCCGGCTACCGTTTTCCAGGGTAATAACCTTGGTTCTTGAAATACATAGCTTACCCGCTGCCCAGCCAACCCGGTAATATGTCCGGCATCGGGCTGTTCCAGCCCGGCCATGAGTTGCAGAATAGTTGTTTTACCGCAGCCCGAAGGACCGATGATGCAAAATATCTTGTTTTTACCGGCGGAAAAAGAAAAATCATCCAGAACCCTGGTCTGTCCCAGGGCTTTATGAACTTGTTCAAATTCAATCAAGCTGTCTATCACATCCAGTGACTCAGTTTGCGGCGGGTCAGGTAGGATAGCAGTCGGTCCGTTACCAGACCCAGTCCGATTAGAGAAGCAGTCCAGGCAAAAAGGTCGGCTGTCTCCAGGTTGATCCTGGCCACAGCCATACTTGCCCCGATACCTGCTTGAACGCTTAGGAATTCTGCCATTGCTACGGCCTTCCAGGTCACACCCAGGGCATTGGAGATGCCGGCCAGGAGGTAGGGCGCCACCTGGGGCAGGTAAATCTCCCGCAACACCCGCGCTTTGCCGATGCGAAAGACCGAAGCCATCTGCAACAACTGCTGTTCAATGCTGTTTACACCCTGGAAGACATTGATAACGATCAAAGGTACGGTCGTCACAAAAACGATAAAGACTGGCACCCCACTAAAACCAATCCAGATCATTGCCAGCAGCAGCCAGGAAATCAGCGGAGTAACCTGTAAAATCACCACTACCGGCCGGAAGAGGCTGGCTGCAACAGGATTTAGTCCGATCAGGAGGCCGAGGGGAGTGCCTGCTGCCACTGCCAACCCGAACCCGGCCAGTCCCCTCGCGATGGAGTGACGGCCCTGTTCCCATAGCTCACCGCCAACTGCCAGGCCGTAGAAGGAACGCACGACCTCTACAGGTGAAGGTATAATTACATGGTTATAAAGGCCGGACAGTATTTGCCAGAGAACGATAAACAGGGCCAGACCGGAAATAGGCAATAGGCTTCTAATCGGCCAGGAAGAATTTTTCATCGGGAAGCTTCCCTCCCACCATATCCGGCGACAATTCGAGAAGTCGGGTCAGATAGGTATTGACATCGGCTTTTGCCCCGCTGCCGGAAACGTATTTCAGGCGGGTGCGCGTCATGCTCTGGATAAATACCGGGGCAGGCATCTTCAGGTTCTTTTCTACTAGTGGGGCGGCTCCGGCCGGGTCAGCGATGGTCGAATCCAGTTCCCTGGCGTAGGCTTGTTGAAACTCGCTTAATGCTTGTGGGTATGCTTTGGCGAATTCGTTGCGTACAACCATCCCGGCCTGAGGTAGTCCGGCTGAGTCTGTTTCGAATTTCTGCCAGTCGCTGTAGAAATCCCTGACTACCCGGACTTCTTTGTTGTTCAAAAGGACCTGGGTCACCATTGGTTCCGGCAACACAGCGTTTTTAACCAGCCCGTTGATCATCATCTGTGCTATTTCCGGTGATTCCAGGTAGTTCAGCCGGACTTCGCCAGCGTTCAGCCCGTTTTTATCAAGCAGATACTGGGTCAGAACGTCTGGAGTAGAACCCCTGGCCCCCACATAAAGGTCCTGGCCAGTCAGGTCACCCCAGTCCCTGACCGTGCTGTCAGCTGATACCAGGTAAAGTATGCCCCAGGTACTGACATTAGCCAGGGAAATACCGACGCCTTTGTTATATAATTTGGCTGCCACGTTAACGGGCAGTACGGTAAAGTCAGCCTCACCCTTTACGGCTCGGGTGGTAGCCTCCTCTACGGACTTGTATATCACCAGTTCCACCTTGGTATCCTTGAGCGGGCTGTTCTCAGCCATCTTGAAAAGCGGGGCGGTAGGAGGTCCCATCGGGGCCTGTACCACAATTTTTTCAGGCACGGTGGCCTTAACTTCCTTATTGCCAGTGCCCTGACTGCTGCACCCTGCCACTAATAAAAGCACTACAAGCAACATCATGAATTGGACTTTTTCCCGCAATCCCAACACCACCTTTGTAATTTTTCACATGTCTAAAACTGTCTTCTTGTGTAGAATATAAATGTATTCTCTATGCTAGGGTTATTTCCTTCCTAAGTCTACAGCAAAGGCGCAAGGTAGGGTTTGAAGAAATTATTATAATATTTTTAAAATGCTACAAAAACTATTACCAAAATACTATATAATAAAATCAGGAAAATAGCGTTAAAAAAGCTATCTTTTGTGTGGTTTCAAAAAACGGGAGGGGTGGTTAAATGTATCTGCACAATATGTTTATTTACGGCACTTTACTTCCTGGGTTGAAGAACTACAACCGTTTTATCAAGGACCACAACCCAAAAACCTTTAAAGCCAGGGTCAGGGGCACGATGTACCGCCTGCCGGAGGATAACTATCCGGTAGTGCTACTCGGGGGAGACGGGATTGTTCAGGGAGTGATGTATGAAACCAGAGATCTCATGTCCATACTGCCGGAAATAGATGAGATTGAGAAATTCACGGGTGTTGAAAGTCAGAGCTACCTGCTACGTGAGATTGTTGACGTTGAAAATCTTGATACAGGGGAAACTGTGAAGGCTCACATGTACCTCTGGCCGCCCTCCAAGGGGGAGTGGCTGAAGCAACATGCCGAAGTCATCACTGATGGCGACTGGGGCATGTATTTACGTGAGCGAAGCAAGGGTTAAATCAGCTTGATATATAATTTTAATGGTTGAATTATTTAGTAGTATATTGTTATACTTCAGTCGGACCTTTTAGGTCCGTTTTGAATTTATTAACTGCTCCAGGTTGCCTAGAACTGTGTTCGTTGCATAATTAGCCTAGCTAAGAGGTGATGTATATGCGAACGGGCATAGCCAACCTTCCCTTGCATGGCCACCACTGTCCCCGCTGGCTCTTTGAACGGATGGTAAAACTTAAGCTCTGCTATCATTGAGGCTGTCGTTGAGGAATACGGACCTGCCATCATGTCTTTGCTTTCACTGGAGACGGCAGGTGGGCTGTGGTTCAGCAGGGCATGGACCAGACCAGCGTTTGGGCGCGGCGCTATCACTGGCTATGGGACAAATTGGATTCCTTTGTGGAAGAACCCCATTCGGCCGTATGCGGTGAACCGGCGCAAGCTGTATTAAATATGGTCGCCCTGGAGAAGCGGGCCAAGACTGGAGACAATGATAACCTGAAAGCACTTAAAAGGCTTGCTAGTCTTAGCACCTTAATATAAAATTGGTGTGGGTATTATTTACAAAATAATTGGGATAATTAAACACCAAAGTGAAAAAGGAGGGAAATACGTGAGTACAGAAAAATGCTTAAAAGAATCTTTTGCCGGGGAATCCCAGGCTAACCGCAAATATCTGGCTTTTGCCAAAAAAGCTGATGATGAAGGGTATCCCGGTGTGGCCAAGCTGTTCAGGGCTGCGTCTGAGGCCGAGGCGATCCATGCGCAAATGGAACTGAGGGTCCTGGGTGGGATTAAAACGACTGCGGAAAATTTGCAGGGGGCCATCGAAGGGGAGACCTATGAGTTTACTCAGATGTACCCTGGGTTTATCCAGACAGCTGAGGCTGAGGGGAACAGTCAGGCTAAAAGGGCTTTCACATTTGCCAACGAAGCGGAAAAAGTCCATGCCGACCTTTATCAAAAAGCTTTGGCTGCCCTGGACAGCAAGGCTGACACAGATTACTATCTTTGTACAGTCTGTGGTTACATTCATGAAAATAGTGCTCCGGAAAAATGCCCCATCTGCGGGTCTCCGCCTAAAGCCTTTAAAAACATTGGCTAAACCGGGCACGAGCCCTTCCAGTCAAATATATTAAAAAATCCCCGACGTGTTTTGATCTAAAACCCCGAAAAACGGACAGATAATTAAAGTACCCCCTTATGGTAGCGTTTGAACACTATCATAAGGGGGTACTTTTTGTGGCTGGTAAGAAGGCATGAAACAATATGGGGAGATTTATTGTTTTTACATGCTTTGTGGTTCTATGGTCAGTTTATGATAGTTCTCAATAAGCAGGTCGAGCTTCTCTATCCGGGGCATTTCTTCCCGCTTGCTATAGCTTTTGGCTTCTCCCTGGTAGACGCATCCTTTCAGGAGGCTACGTCCCTGGTGGTAGTAAGGACCGTAAATACGGCAGTGATAGGGGCGGACAGGATATATGGAGCAAAGCAATCCCTCCTGAAAAGGGCAATGGCCGGAAGTATCGCCCCAGATGCTGATAATAGAATTACTGGTGAACTTCTCAAAGAGCTTGAGCAACCTGTCATTTTGCACGTACCTCCTGATGTTTTCCATTTCCGGGGGGTACACTCGCAGCGTGGTTGTCCTCAGGCAGCATTCACCGCACAGTCCGCAGTCCTTGGTGGAGGGTTGCAAAAATTCATCAAGTTCCCGGTAAAAGAACGCAAGATCTTTGAGCAGCGCATCCATCTCAAACACCCCCTGCCGCATTATATAACTAGCTTAATTATAACAGATGGGGTGGTAAGAAATTTGCTGAAATTCAGTGGACTACATCACTACCGTCAGGTTGTTTAATTAAATCCTTTTCAATTTGGTCAAGTAAACCTACCAGGAGATTATTGGCTGCGTTCTTGAGCTCGCCTGGCCGGTAGGCAGCCGATTGGTGCAGCCCGTCCGGTTTGGTTGTAATTCCACCGGTTTCGTGGCGGGGAAAAGTAGGTATTGCCGGCCATATGAGCGGCTCAACCGGGGTTAAACCGGTCAGGGGTTTGACCATTACTCCCTGCATAGCTTGAAACGACACATCAGGTGCATCCCGGGCCAGGTCTATTGAATCAAAAAGGTCACGGGATATTTTGCAGGTAAGGATGCAGGATTCGCCCTCTCCAGTTAGACCATTAAATCCCACAATATGAATTTGCCTGTCAGGCATAGATGTGAATATTCTATGGACAGCGCTCAGGGTTATCTGCAATAAGGCTGACTCATAAAAATCATCGAAGCTGGCCTGGTCCATCTCTACCGGCAAAGTCCCGTTTTCCTCCTCGTGGTATTCATATTTCACTATCCGGGGCATTTCAAGAGGTCCGGGCAGGATGCAGCTGACCACGATAAGCTTTTCCGGCCCGTGATAATGGGTGTCAAAACTCACCTCAAACTTATCCGGCAGTTCGAGATTGGCCAGGGCTATGCGAACCAGACTTTCCACGGCGGCTGGCTCTCCCTTTTCCACATCCAACTGTAGTTGATCCACGGAGCGGTTAAATCCAGACTGTTCATCATGAAAGGCTGCCCGCTCTAACTCATAACTGGTCTGCGCAGATGCTTTCTTAGCGTTATAAGCCCGCATTTGTTCCTCGAAGTTGTCTCTGGCTGCATCCTCCAGCGCCAGCCGCTTTTTTCTAATGGATGGGAATAAAAGTTCACTAAAAAAACTTTTACGGGGGACACGCATTTCCCTGACCACCTGCTCGTAGCGGGGTGGGTGCTCTTTAAAAACGAAAGGGGGTAATAGCTGGTCATTGTAAAAAGAAGCCCAATCAAGTTTGGCAGCCGAACAAAGGTTGATTTTGAGTATGCTGTCACAAGTATTGATGGCAAACTCGGCCTGTCGGGTGTCAAGTTCTGCCAGTTCCTTTAAAAATTTAATGCGTTCCCGCTCTTTTTGCAACTTTTCCTGTCTGGCCCATTTAGCCAACTGAGCTTCCGCTTTTATCTTCGCTTCCAAAGGCGAGCCGCCATTAATTTTCCTCTGTACACCAAGATATTTATTGGAAATTGTCCTATCATAAACCTTTCCATTCAACAAACATCAGCTCCTTTCAGTTCCAATGTATCATAAAATGTTTGGTTTGGACATATTATTTCCTTTGTTACCCATACCGATGCCTGAATTGATTTCGAGTGCAGTATGCTATCCAATATTCACCCCGGCCTAAATGGTATAAGCTGATTAATCCAGGTGAAAAAAATAGGTTAATTTGTGATAAGATAATCGCTGTACAGGTTTGAAGGTGAGGTATTTTTTGTTGGAAAGTCATATGTGCGATAATATTAACCGGCGGCTATGGTTGGTTGGGCTGGTTAACTTTCTCCTGGGATTTGCCACCCAGGGTTCCAACCTCTTCGTCCCCCTGCTGGGAGCCCAGTTGGGGGCTTCTGATTCTCAGGTAGGTCTGGTGGGGGCTGTTTATGGGGCCGCTTTTTTGTTGTCATCACTTGTTTCCGGCTGGAAATCAGACAGCATCGGCAGACTCGCTTTTGTTCGCTGGGGCCTTTTAGTCAGCAGCGCGGCTTTTGCCGCCCAACTCCTGGCCGATAGCGTCGTGTTGCTGATGTTGATGCGTGGGATGGTGGGGTTTGCCCTGGGTATAACTACGGCAGCGGCCATCGCTTATGCCTTTGAATGTGGGATTGATATGGGCAAATTTAGCTCTTACGGCTCCCTTGGTTGGATTTTTGGCGCCATGGCGGCCGCGTTGGTGGAGGATATATACCTGCTTTTCTTGATTAGCTTTGTGATCTGTCTCGTTGCTTTTATAGCCTCCCTTTTTTTTCAAGAGACGGCTGCCCTGCGCCATACCCTGTCTCCAAAATTATTCCAGGTACTGCTACGCAATAACCGCATTTACTTTGCTGTTTTTCTACGGCACCTGGGCGCCACCGCCGTTTGGGTTATACTACCGCTCTATCTTTCCAGCCTGGGCGTCAGTAAGTTCTGGATTGGCCTGTTGTGGGGCGTTAATTTTGCTGTCCAGTTTATCGTCATGCGTTACCTGGAACACTATTCCGAGTATAAGGTTTTTGCCTTTGGCCAGGCGCTCTCATTTTTCGTCTTTGTGGTCTTTGCCTTCGTAACCGGCAAGCTTTCCCTGGTACTCGTTATGGCGCTGCTCGGGGTGGCCTGGTCCTGCCTTTACGTTGGGGCGCTGCTGATTGTCTTGCGAAGCGGTGAAGAGAGAGGAACATCAAGTGGCATATTCCAATCCACCCTAAACTTGTGTAATGCTTTAGGCCCTTTGTTGGGTGGCCTGATTGCTGAGAGCTTCAGTTACCGGAGCGTACTTTTTTTTGCTGCTGCCCTAAGCGTAGCGGGAATGTTTATAGCTATTCCGGCAAAATCTAAGGAGCCAGGCCTGGAGCAAACAGTTAAGACAAAAATATAAGGCCCCCCGGCGTCGAGCGCCTTTAGGAGCCTATGACTATAGTATTAACAATTTCAGTTTGATTTATACATCCTATGAAGAAAATTTTAGATCAACATGTTCAAAATATAATGGCTTGTTGGTCCGGGATTAGCCGAAATCGGTGCGGAGTAAACTTGGGTGCGGTCCGTAGCGTGTGCAGGCATGCATAAGCTTGAATAGCGCGTAGCTAACGGATGGTTGTCTGTACCAGCGGTCATTATGATATTATAATACGAGATTACTTTTTCTCCCCTTATTCTTATTGGGGTCGTAAACTTCAAATTTCCCCAAAAAGGTTTCGAGATTGTATTCAACCAGGGGGGCACTTTTGTTCAGACGCTCCATCCGTTCAAGACGCGCCTTGGACAGAGCGTTGCCATATTCATTCCTTTTCCGGTCAACGTGACATCTGTGTTTGCTCATATAAATATTATGTTCAGGCTAGTTCAATTAATGCATCATTTTTACAAGCAATTGCCTGCAGGAATGGGCCAACAGGCAAGAGAATTTAATGGACCGAATTACTACTTTAACCTGGCGGGAGGGCTTTCAAATGTATAAGTTTAAGGTTATCGCCACAATCGTGGAGATTCGTGGTGAGGGAAGCTGTTCTTATGGCCACAAGGTGGGGGAGAGTTTTGAATTTACCGAGTTCACACCCGGAGGTCTGTGCCAGTTTGCCTACGATTCACTTCGCTCTGCGGTGGCTGCGCTACTGTATGGGGGCAATTTCCCATGGAGTGATGATAGTGAATGCACCACCTGGGCCTGCCCCGATCCCGATCGGCCGGTAATATTTGAACTGCGCAGGATTCCTGTTGCAGAGTAACTTTCATACCGCTGACACGGTACCAGTAGAGGCTGTAAATCATACGATGTTGGTGCGATTTGATCGCACTTGCCATGCAAAGAGTTTACATATCAGGATATTTTTCTTGTCCCTGGAGGATTTGAATCGAAAATGAAGAAAATATGTTAGGTTTTTAAATCTATGACGGAGGTCAAATCATGCCTATCTTTGAGTACAAATGCAGCGACTGTGAAAAAATATTTGATATTATCCACCTACCTGGTAAGGACATTGAGTTGAAATGCGTAGAATGTGGCAGTACCAACTTGAAAAAGTTGATCTCGGCTCCTTTTTTACCCAGTTCAGTAGGTAAGCCGGCCAATGATGAACTTAAGTCCTGCTGCGGCGCGGCCAATCCTGAAGGTTGCCCTGGTCCTGGTTCCTGCTGCAGCCAGTAAGAAGCCTGGGAATTAGCGCCTGTCCAAAATAATCAGTCAGGGAGTCGGTATGTCTTTTTCGCGGGAAATGAAGGATTCAATTAATCTCGACGGCTGTATAGTTCCTTACACTATAAGGAGAAGCAGCCGGGCCAGGCGCCTCCTTCTTCAGGTGCGCCTGGATTCCTGTGTCTTTGAGGTGGTAGCTCCCGAAGCTTTTAACCTGGTGGACCTAAAAGATATTCTGATGGAGAAGAAGGTCTGGATCCTTAAAAAGCTGGAGGCTGCCGACCGGCTAGCTGCCGAGAGGCAGGCCAACCAGCCGCAAGAACGCAGTATTTTTTATCGGGGCAGGCAGTATCTGGTTGAGACCCGGGTGGAGCCTGGCTCTACCAGTGCTATAGAAGTGGAGGAGGACAGGTTGGTAGTGGTGGTACCGCCAGGGGTGGATGTGGACCCTTCTGCAATACTGGAGCGGTGGCTGCGCCAAATGGCCCGTCTTTTGATCAACCAGAGAATCCGGGTGATGAATGAAAAGTTAAAACTGCCCTTTAAACGGGTTTTTATCAAAGGGCAAAGAACCCGCTGGGGCAGTTGCTCGCAACAAAAAAATTTGAATTTCAACTGGCGCTTGGTGATGGCCCCATTGCCGGTTCTGGATTATATTGTCGCACATGAACTGGCCCACCTGGTGGAGATGAATCATTCCAAGAAATTTTGGGCGTTGGTTGAACAAATCTACCCCGGCTACAGTGAACACCGCGCCTGGCTGAAGAAAAACGGCAGACTGCTGACGCTGCCAGACTAGTAGGGCCAGTCCGTGGAGTTAATGCGTGAGATAATGTGTAAAATCCTGTAAATCACTGTGCCGTGGTATAATATTACCAGGCCGTACACCACAACCAGGGTACGCAGACACTTCTCGACGAGAACCGGCCTTACCCTGGTTAAAAAGCGTAACGCCAGGAGCCCTGCAAGGATCCAGCTCAGTCTCAATGGTAATGATGCACTAACGGGCAGGCTCATCAGTCCTATTAGTAAGGGATTTAATTCCTGAGCCCATCCCGTGCCAATCTCCCAGTAAGTAAACAAATGATCCATGGTGCAAAATAGCAGTATCAATAGATATGAAAGCATACATATCACCTACAAGGTTAATTGTAGCACTTGTTATTGGAATAATAGTAAAATATTTACAACAGGAGCAGACAAGATGTGTGGTCGTTTCACCCTGGCCACTGATTTAGCAACATTAAAGGGAGTTTTTTACCTCCAAAACAACATTTTTGACTACATCCCGAGGTATAACATTGCCCCCAGCCAGATCATACTGGCCATAACCGGGGGGCTTGAAGATCGCATGCCCAATAGGATGAGGTGGGGCTTGATACCCCACTGGTCCCAGGAAACAAAAACAAGTTATAAAATGTTCAACGCCAGGGCTGAGACCATCGACAGCAAACCTGCCTTTCGGGAATCCTTCCACCAACGTCGTTGCCTTATTCCCGCCGATGGTTTTTACGAGTGGGTAAATAAAGGTGGTAGAAAGCAGCCGGTGCGTATCACCATTCCCGGCAAGCCGGTTTTTGCCTTTGCCGGGATTTGGGACAGCTGGCTTGCACCTACCGGCGAGAAGATCAATTCCTGCAGCATCATCACTACCACCGCTAGCAAAACATTCAGGGCAATACATGAACGGATGCCGGTTATCTTGGCGCATGAACAGGAGCACCGTAACTGGCTGGATTACAATCGTGGTGATGCCCTAAAAAGCTTGCTGCAGCCTTACAACGGGGAAATGGAGGTATATCCAGTCCCTTTGCTGGTAAATTCGCCAAAGCTGGATGAGCCTGCTCTGATTGCTCGCCTGAACGACAAAGACTGAAATGCGCTAGCTAGTATTATTTGATATGAATGTTCGAAAATTTACTATCTTGAAAGAACTGGAGCGCTTGTGCCTTAGCTGGGGTAACGGGTGCTTTTTTATTGCAAATTAAGTGGTTTTCAATTGTTTGAAGGGTTCTTGTCATTTGAAGCGAATTTCTTGATAAGAAATTCATTATAAGAAAGGACCAAGATGTTGTTTACTGTCGGTTTAGTAAAGGAACGCATTTTAGCTGATAAAGGCTTCCTGCCCAAACTGGCCTTATCAGTATTGTTCTTCCTTATGCTTGCTTTTGTGGCGGGGAAGTTTTATGTGGTTGTTAATAAGGATGTCTACCCCGGTGCCCATATGGTCATGGAGTTTGTGGGTATTATCGTGGCCATCTGCTCTTCCCTCATGAGCTGGTACGATTATAAGTACAAGCACGAATTGAGAATGCTGATATTGTGCCTGACCTTTTGCGGCGTAGCTCTTATTGAATTTGCCCACGCTGTATCCTACCTCGGTATGCCCGATTTTATAACGCCAAACTCAGTAAACAAGGCCTCTACCTACTGGATTATATTTAACATGTTACTTAGCTCAGGACTGGTTGCGGCAGTTTTTTTGGGCAGTAGGGTGAAGCAGATAAGACAGGTTACTTTACTGTTGACCTCTTTTACTTTGGCTACTTTGGTTCTGATTGTGACGGTAGCTCTGTATCTGCCGTTTCTCCCCCCCATGTACAATCCAGTCGCCGGCAGTCAGACCAATTTAAAGGTTATCCTGGAATACGTTATCATTTTCCTGCTTCTGCTAGCTGCGTCAAGGTTGCTTATTAAGAAGCAAGTAGAAAGACAGGATTATTACCTGTGTCTAGCCCTCATCCTTGGGGCGCTCAGTGAGGTGGCCTTTACCTTTTACAACGACGCCTATGACACTTACAATTTGCTGGGGCATGTATTCAAAGTTTTCTCCTATGCTTTTATTTTCAAGGCACTTTTGGATGAAGCTGTAGGCATGCTGTATGAGACCAACAGCAAGCTGGCAGAGCAAAGAAAATTGCTGGCTGACGCTAACCAGAAGTTGCAGGAACAGGACCGGCTCAAAGATGAGTTTCTCGCCAATACCAACCATGAGCTGCGTACGCCCCTATCTGCCATTATTGCCTTTGCAGAACTGTTGATGGACCCGGATGCCGGCGAGCTAAACGATTTGCAAAAGGATTACCTGAATGAAATCAACGACAGCGGCAAGGAGCTGCTGGTCAGGATTAACGGTTTTCTGGATCTTTCCAAAATCGCGGCCGGTAAGACAGTGGTATATAAAGACGATTTTTCAGTGGCGGAGTTGATTGAGGACATTAGCCGCCGTATGACGCCGCTGTTCCATAACAAAGGGGTATTCCTCAATATAGTACCCTGCCCCAAGGGTATCAGGGCCTTAGCCGACAAAGACAAAGCCGGACAGGTCTTAACCAACCTGATGTCCAACGCCCTCAAATTTACGGCCCCTAGTGGGACCGTTATAGTAGAGTCAGGGTTGGAAGAATTAACTGAAGCCGTTTACATCTCGGTCAAGGATTCCGGAATCGGTATAGACGAGCGGGATTTGGAAAAAATATTCATTCCTTTCCACCAGGTTGATGGTACCACCTCAAGGAGTTTCGGTGGGACCGGTATTGGCCTAACTTTGGCCAAGAAGCTTGTTGAGTTAAACGGTGGGGGCATAACGGTATCCAGCAAGCGGTTGCAGGGTAGCGTTTTTACTTTTACACTGCCTGTGGCAGGATGGGATAATGTGGGAGAGGTGGTATAATAAATGCCGCGAATACTGGCTGTTGACGATGACCCGAAAATACTAAAAATCTTGCAGCATATACTTAGCAAGGAAGGCTTTGAAGTGATTTTGGCGGCAAGCGGTGAAGAGGCCCTGCAAAAAGTAAGGCTTTACCCACCCGACCTGGTGGTGCTGGATATCATGATGCCGGGAATGGATGGTTTCGAAACCTTTCAGAAGCTAAAAGCGCAGCAGCGTGATGTACCTGTGATTATACTGTCGGCCCGGAACGACGAGATCGATAAGGTGGTGGGGTTTAGGATGGGAGTCGATGATTACCAGACCAAGCCGTTCAGCCCGACCGAACTGGCATTGCGTATTAAAGCCGTTTTGAGAAGGCTTGGTGAACCGGCTAAACAGCAAAAACAGGTTCTGAAATTTGAAAACCTCATCCTGGATTACAGCAAACGCATTGTCACGCTCAATGACCTTAAGATTGAATTGACACCTAAGGAGTTCGAAGTCTTGTGGTTAATGGCTTCCAATCCCAACAAGGTATTCACCAAGACTAATCTCCTGGATAAGATTTGGGACAGTGCTTTTTATGGGGATGATAATACCGTAACCGTCCATATCAGGCGGCTGAGGGAAAAACTGGAGAAAGAGCCGTCAAAACCCTGCTACATCAAAACTGTCTGGGGCGTTGGTTATAAATTTGAGAACGAAGAGTGATCGAAAGACCTAATATTAATAAATTATTAATATTTTTGTAATTTAGATGTAAGCTACTTATACTATTATGGCAGTATAAAAGGGAGGTTAGCTTATGCGGTTTGGTGGTAAAGATATAATTAAGCCTCCCAATTTTTCCAACAAGCAACTGGAAGAACATAACAGGCTTTATCCTGAGGTCCACGCGGCCAAACTTAAGGAAATTGAAGTTCGGCTAATCAGGGCCGATACTGCCTGTGTTGATCCCACCTACTGCCAACTTCGTTCTCTGAAAAAGGAACAGGCCTATGCGTTGAATTCAGTCAGGCTGCACGATTTGTATTTTGACAATTTTGGCGACGAGGATGCCCTGCCTTCTGCAGAGCTTAAGACCTTGCTGGAACGGGATTTTGGCTCATACCAGGAATGGGAAAAACAGTTTGTCGGGTTGGCCATGTGCTCAAGGGGCTGGGTGGTTCTTGGTTTTGACCTGAAAGACGGTGTCTTGAGGAATTTTTTTGCAGATGACCATTCCGAGGGTGTATGGTCCGTGTTCACTTTGCTGGTTCTGGATGTCTATGAACATGCCTACTGCAAGGCTTTTTCGACTAGGAATGAATATGTGGACAGTTTTTTGAGGTCGGTCCGGTGGGAGACGGTTAACCGCAGGCTCAAAGTAGTGAAGGAATTCTATCAAAATATTGTCACAGTATTATAATTATAACAAGGAGGTTTGACAATGGACAAATGGGTGTGTAGTGTCTGTGGTTATGTTTATGACCCCGCTAAGGGCGAAGACGATGTGGCCCCGGGAACTCCTTTTGAAAATCTGCCGGAAGATTGGGTATGCCCGCTTTGCGGCGTCGGCAAAGACCAGTTTGAAAAAGAAGCCTAGTAATATCAAAGAAATGGTTATGGAGATGATGGAAAATGACAAAGCATAAATTACCAGCACTACCATATGACTACAACGCTCTTGAGCCTTACTACGATGAACAGACTGTGCGTCTGCACCATGACGCTCACCACAAGGCTTACGTGGATGGTCTCAACAATGCTGAAGCCAAGCTGGCTGAAGCCAGGGACAAGGGTGACTTTTCTCTCATCAAGCACTGGGAAAGGGAACTGGCTTTCCATGGCTCGGGCCACCTCCTGCACACGCTCTTTTGGGATAATATGAAGCCGAACGGGGGCGGTCAGGCGACCGGCAGAGTAGCTGAGCTGATTGAGCAGCATTTTGGGAGCTTTGAAGCGTTTAAAAAGCAATTTTCGGCAGCAGCCGTTGCTGTTGAAGGCTCAGGGTGGGCGGTATTGTGCTATAATCCTGCCTTTGAAGAATTGCTCATCTTAACGCCAGAAAAACACCAGAACCTGACCCAATGGGGTGTGGTACCTTTGCTTACGGTAGACGTTTGGGAACATGCTTACTACCTGAAATACCAGAACAAAAGGGCCGCCTGGGTAGAAACCTGGTGGAATCTGATTAACTGGGATGATGTAAACAAAAGAGTTGAGGCAGTGCTTGCTTAAATGGTTCATTAAAGAGGGATAGGAGTCGTAGAGTCCTGCGACTTTTATCCCTTTGTCAGTTTTTCTCATGAAAATTTTGTTCCGGCTGAATAACAGCACAGTTCTATGGTTATAATATTAAAGGTTTATGGGCGAAAAATGTAAATATTATCTTGCATTTTGGCGGACATGGTGTATAATTGTATTATTGGCCTCAATAGAGGTAAATGTAGGAGGTAAGGTAAAAGCATGATTGGAAAAGTCAAATGGTTTAATCCGGACAAGGGCTTTGGGTTTATTGAAACGGAAGAGGGCAGGGATGTATTTGTACATTTCTCCTCCATCCAAACTGAAGGTTTCAAAACCCTCGACGAAGGTCAGAGCGTGGAGTTTGACATTGTTCAAGGCAACCGTGGCCCTCAGGCCTCAAATGTTGTTAAATTATAGTATAAAAGGTTTCTTTTATATGTAATTCAAACAAGCAAAAGCAGCCGTTTTTCAACGGCTGCTTTTGCTTGTTTGAAGTGGGATAAGTTACGATTTAATGACTGGGCGGCAAGTCACTAAATTGTAGTCGATAAAAGTTAGGTACCACTGCAGGAAATCCTCTATGGTAATATTGTCCAATCCAAACCTCACCATAAAAGCCTGTTTTATCCGGAGCTATATATACATCTGTATTTTCATACGCTTCTTACATGAGTTTTTACACAAATTGGTAAAGATTTTATTAATATAAATTCCATTTTAGCGAAAACTAATGATGGAATCTGGGTAATTGCCAAGATAAGCATAGGGGTCGTGAATTAACTTCGTCCCTTGACTTCGATAAAGCCTTCCATCCCTTGCCACAACGCACAGAAGGTGACCGTGCCTAGCGGCACATGAAGGTAGGAACTAGTTGCTTTTTCCAGGCGGTGGCATTTTGCGGCCATGCATTTTATGGTAAATATGGACATAAGGACCTCCTGGTGGAGTAATTCTCATTTCATAAGCTTTTTTATAGAGAAAGGGAGAATCCTCTTGCCTGTTTGGTAAATACCCTAAATAAGATTGTTTTCCTATCCTGATTAATTTAAGGTATGTCTGCGTATAATACAATGAAAGGGGGTGACAGAGAGGATGAAGGCAACAGGAATCGTTCGCCGTATTGACGATTTGGGAAGGGTTGTAATACCGAAGGAAATCAGGCGGACAATGAGGATCAGGGAAGGGGATCCCCTCGAAATATTCACCGATAGAGAAGGGGAAGTTATCTTAAAGAAGTATTCGCCGATAGGTGAATTAGGTGAATTTGCTACCGAATATGCTGATTCGCTTAATGAGGCTCTGGGTCACATATCTTGTATTGCTGATAAGGATACCATAATTGCTGTCGCGGGGGCGCCTAAAAAGCAGTTGATGAACAAACAGGTGAGTCCCGATGTCGAAAAAGTAATGACTGAAAGAAAGATGGTAGTGTTTAATGAACCTTGCTTCCTAACTGTTGACGAGGATATCAGTTACAGTTCGGTTGTGCTAGCGCCGATTATTACCGAAGGTGATCCAGTGGGAGTGGTAATTATCGCCGCCAAAGAACCAGGTATAGCGCTGGGGAACCTGGAAACCAAGCTTGCTGAAACGGCAGCAGGGTTTCTTGCAAAGCAAATGGAATCATAAAAAAAGGAAAAGCCCCAGACAGGGGCTTTTTTTCTTAAGTATTATAATGATATTAATTTTTACGAGTCTAAATCACCGGCTGCCTCTGGCTGGTAAAGGATTTCATCTACCTCCAGCCTAACCAGGCCATCAGGAACTTCCCAGGAAATAACATCTCCCGTACGGAAACCTAGGATTGCCGTCCCTATAGGCGCCAGTATGGAAATCTTGTTTTCTATCAGGTTGGCCTCAGAGGGGTAAACCAGCGTATAAATCATTTTTTCAGAGGAGTCTAAGTCTCTCAGCAATACCTTCGAATTCATGGTAATCACATTATGGGGAATTTTTTCAGAAGCTACAACTTTCGCCCGGTTTAGTTCCCGCTCAAGGTTTCTTAGGTATTCTTTGCTGCCTGGATTGAACTCTTTAGCTTCATTGATGAGTTTCTGTAATCTTTCTTTATCCGCTACTGTTATGAATATTTGTCTGGACATTGTAAAACCACCTTTCGATAACAAAAACATACGGCGATTACGTTATTGAATAACCGCCGTCCTATATTTAATTTATGATACCAAGTCCAAATAATTAACCTATTGCTATTATATATATTATTTCATTTAATTTCAAGTAACGCATAAGCTGCTTCTGCCATGATATTTTATATTATTTATTATGCTAAAAACGGGGTTAAAGTATTTCCTACCCAGGTAGTTATCTTTGCTTGAGCCAGTTGTAGATTGGCTCCCAAACCAGAGCTTCAGCGTTATCCGCCCAAATCAGGTCGGCGTGCCCGAAGTCCAGCGCTTCGGCCCCCGCCGTCGCCAGTTTGACGACTTGTATTGTTACATCACTGCTGCCCAGCAGTGTTGTGGAATAGACTCCGTGTTCTCCCATACCTCCGGCCGCACCCACATAGAGTACCGGCAGTGTGATATCGGCCAGGTGGTCATCATATGGTACTTCAACAGTGCCACTGTTGATTGCTTCTCCGTCGATAATTTCCCCCAGACTCTGGAAGCTAGGACTAGCAGAGGCGATTCCTATTATCTTGTCCAGCTGTGCAACAAACTGGAAACCTTCCGGCAATCCGTAATCGTCAAACGTGCCTGCCAGGTAGTGGTAGAATGGTGTAATTGGCTGCAGAGGTTGGTAGGTGGCGTAGGTTGCAGTCAATACAAACAGGGCCGCCTGTTTATTGGTAAACCCGGGAATTACCGTGGACATGCCATCGGGATCGGAAGCGGCCAACCAGGCCAGCCCCTTAAGATTCTGCCCGTCATTGCTGACGTAGGTACCGGAGTCGTACAGGGATTTATAGGCATGGTAACGCTCCAGGGCAGCCTGAGCCAGTTGAATGTCTGCCGAAGAAAACTTGTAGACCATGTCCATGGGGATAATCCCTTTGAGGTCACGGGCAGGTTTCGGTAGTTGTGATTCCTTATTGGCATAGGCATATAGGAACTGGGCCCCCCGGCTATGGCCGAGCATGAAAATTTTCCCATGACCGCTTCCGGTCAGTGCTCTGGTTGTTCTGGCCAGTTTCACGGCTAGCTTGATGTCCTTAACGTGCCGCGAGGTGTCCCAATTTTTCATAAACGAGAAGTCAGTTGCAGTATCGGGAACAAATGTCCATCGCAGGTCTATTCCCCAGACATCGATGCCCTTTTGCGCTAAAAAGGCACCCAGGGAGCCTGATGCTGGCTGACCAGGTGGTGTTGCAAAGGCACTGTCAAAATTAGAGGAATCACCATGTATCATCATGACTGCTTCTTCCGCCGCAATGGGGACCCAGGGGGACTCTTCCTTTACGATTCTGTGGACGCCGATTTGATCATATTGACCTGGGCCTATTTGTAAAACGATGCTGTACTCGTAGACATTCCCGTCAAGCTGTCTCCTGGTTACATTATGCAGGGTTCTAATGTCTCCAGCTTGTTGCGCTGCCAAACCGGCAGCCTGGGTGAAAATATTAACCGCAGAGGTCTTGTTGTCTTTTGTAGTGGCCTGTGCTGTACCCAGGCCGATGGCTAGAGTCAGTAATAAAAATAGTGATAAGGTCAGGCCCATTTTATTAAGCATTTTCAATCCCCCTTTTTGGGTATAACTTCGATAAATATATCACATATCCTCTCAAAGATGTAATAATTTATCAGACATATTACTACAAATTTGAACAGGCTGTCACGCAATGTTCTCTAAGCTGCTTTAATTCGACGTTCAGGCTTTCGATATCTTCCTGTTTTGAGGTGCACAACCGCCCGATTATTTCATTTTAGAGTGAAGCAGTCCCGATTCTTCTAGTTTCCTGACTCATAAAACGCCATGTTTACTAAAATATTAGTGGAGTAAAGGCCCTCGTTCGTTATTGTTAAAATATAGTTTGAATTGTATTGCAGGATTCTTTCGTATAAGGCAGATTCTACGGGAGACCCTCCCAGCGTAAATGCAAACCTTGGGATCATGCTTTCTTCCATCACAGTCCCATCATAAACATTTGAAGCGTCAGAATAAAAGGAAGTAGCTGCCTGTATTCTGGACCTGTCATCCATGTTTATTACTGGGATCCTTTTACTGCCAGGCACAAAATGGGGACTTTTAATCAGCTTGATACCTAGTGGCTCGCCTTGACTAATAATTGTCCTATTAGTTACATGAGTAATGATATCCTTACCCGTTGATATCTGTACATTAAGACTTTTACCGGCGGGTATAATCTGCCTATATGAAATAGTAAATGCCTGGCCGGCAAAAACAAAACCCAGCCAGTAGGGTTGATTCCTGAATTGATAGCTTGTAAGTGCCATGTTAAGCCACCTCGAATACTCTAATTGTTACAGGATACTCTTTAGTTTTGGCATAAATGGTCAAATTCTCATCAGGGTTAAGATCATATACAATTACCTCAGCAGGTACATTAAAGATATAATTGCCACTTTCAAATGTAAAGCTAGGATCGGTAGAATGGTAAATATAAGCTGCTGCATCATTCACTACCCAAATCTGCCTTCTTTTGGGCAGGTTTTCTGCTCCTACCCTTAGGGGAGTTGGTTCGGTGGTAATCCTTACCTTCCCTACACGAGTATCTTTCGTCCAATAAGGTCCTGGCATATTACAGCAATCAAATTTATCCATACTTTTCATCTCCATAAAGCTAAGCAGATTTTATTTTTTTTTAAATAATTATAGGGTGTGCTCATTGTTTAGCTGTATCAATTTTTCATTTACAAAGGTTTTGATATACCACGATATGGTTTTAATATAAAAAGTTTACAGTTGACAAATGCAAAGTTGGCTGCAGTTTATGGAAGCTTTTGTTAATAGTTTTGTAAGTTGTTTTTGGAATAATAACTTCAAATGGTTTTGGGAGGTTGTTATCTATGGCCAACAGGCTTGCCGGTGAAAAAAGTCCTTACCTTCTCCAGCATGCCAACAACCCGGTGGACTGGTACCCCTGGGGCGATGAGGCGTTTAATAAAGCCAAAGAGGAAAACATGCCGGTGTTTTTAAGCATTGGCTACTCTACCTGCCATTGGTGCCATGTGATGGAAAGGGAATCCTTTGAGGACGAGGAAGTTGCGGCAGTTCTGAACAAAGGGTATGTGTCCATAAAGGTAGACCGGGAGGAGCGGCCGGATATTGATCATATCTATATGACGGTCTGCCAGGCTATGACCGGGCATGGAGGGTGGCCGCTGACGGTTTTGATGACCCCTGAGAGGAAGCCTTTTTTTGCGGGTACCTATTTTTCGAAAAAGGCTGGCCGGGGGATGCCGGGGCTATTGGATATTCTGACCCAGGTGTCTGAAAGCTGGGAGCAGCAGCGGGATAAGGTGATCAAAGCCGGGGAAAAGGTGGTTGGAGCGATTCAGCCACGTTTTGACGCTACCACGGAAGATGAGGTTGGCGCGGATACCCTGGACAGGGCTTTTAAGGAATTCAGAGGTGTATTTGACCGGCAGTACGGTGGCTTTGGCCGGGCGCCGAAGTTTCCCACACCGCATACCCTCACCTTCCTCCTGCGCTACTGGAAGAGGAGTGGGGAGAAGCAGGCCCTGTCGATGGTGGAAAAGACGCTGGAGTCCATGTACCGGGGTGGTATCTACGACCATATCGGTTATGGTTTCTCACGCTATGCGACCGACGAAAAGTGGCTGGTCCCGCATTTTGAAAAGATGCTCTACGATAATGCGCTGCTGGCCATAGCTTATCTTGAGGCCTACCAGGTGACCGGCAAGGAGCTTTACGCCGGCCTGGCCAAACAGATATTTACCTATGTTCTCAGAGCTATGACCTCGCCGGAAGGCGGCTTCTTTTCTGCCGAGGATGCCGACTCCGAAGGGGAAGAAGGTAAGTTCTACGTCTGGAAACCGGAGGAAATAAAATCAGTACTTGGTGAGCAGGACGGGGAATTATTCTGCCGGCTTTACAATATTACCCTGGGAGGGAATTATGAGGGTCTCAGTATTCCCAACCTTATACTGGAAACTCCTGAAAAAATTGCGGTCGAATTAAACATGGACAAAGGGGAGTTCATGTCTTTCGTCGAAAGTCTCCGTAGCAAACTGTTTGAGGCCAGGGAGAGAAGGGTTCACCCTTATAAGGACGACAAAATACTGACTTCCTGGAACGGGCTGATGATTGCCGCCTTGGCCAGGGGCGGCGCCGTGCTCGGGGAACCCCTTTACACCAGGGCGGCGGTTCGTGCTGTTGATTTCATTTACAGAGAGTTGAGAAGGAACGATGGCAGGCTGCTGGCCAGGTATCGCGACGGGGAGTCAGCTTTTCCTGCTTACCTGGACGACTACGCTTTTGTGAGCTGGGGGTTGCTGGAACTCTACGAGACGACCTTCGAAGCAGGTTATTTAAGGAAAGCAGTTGAGCTGACCCGGGAGATGCTCAAACTTTTCTGGGATGGTGAAAACGGGGGATTCTATTTCTACGGCGAGGATGCCGAGCAGCTGATTGTCCGCCCCAAGGAACTTTATGACGGGGCCATCCCATCAGGCAACTCAGTGGCGCTGTTGAACCTGCTCCGCCTGGCGCGGCTGACCGGTGATGAAGAGCTCGCAAAAACAGCCGGGAAACAAATTAACACCTTCGCCGTTGAAGTTGAGGATCACCCGACAGGTTATACCTTTTTTCTCCAGGGGGTGGATTTTTACCTGGGGCCGACACGGGAAGTGGTCATTGCCGGGAGGCCGGATGCAGCCGATACAAAGGCGATGCTGAATGCTGTCCGTACCCAATATAACCCGCAGACTGTGGTCATTTTTCACCCGGAAGGTGGGGCTGGTAAAGAAATCGAAGCACTCGCTCCTTTCGTGCAGAAACAGCGGCTCGTAGATGACAAGGCCACGGCATATGTCTGTCAAAATTACGCCTGCCAGGCCCCTGTTAATGATGTGGAGTTGTTTTTGGAAATATTGAAAGAATGCTCGAGGGGCGTTGACCCTGAAGATGGTGCAGGTGTGAAATGGCAGATAAACGGAAACAAGCCAAAATATATGAGTTCCGGCCGGGAGAAGGCAGGAAACTGAAAAGTATTAAATATGTCTCGCCTGAAAAGAAGCAGCTGCGTAGAGAACGGGGGCAGGCTAAAAAGGATCGGCAATATTTTTATGTAGGGGTGGCTGCCCTGATTCTTTTGGTCGCCGCCCTTACCTATATTCAGGTCAGGTAAGTAAAAAAAAACCCAATCCGGACCGTATTTAACGGTCAAACGGAAATGGGTTAATGGAGAGGAGGTTGAGTTTTATAATTATAATAATAAAATTTCTTAGAGCATTGGAGCGTACTTTAATTTTGCCAATTTCTTAACCCTTCTTAGGTGAGATTACTTGAGTATGCTTCTATTACATTATATAATAATATTCGTTGGAGTAGGAATAAATTTTCTATATTTGTCGAATTTTTTTAAAAAAGGACACGGCTAGTCACGGGAATAAATAAAGCCATTTAGAAACCGCTTTTTTGCTCAGTTTTTTTGCTAACCCTGACCAGCAGCGACCTGTAAGGTGGAAATCCGGTGATAGGGTCAAGGGATTCATTGTCGGTTAAGAGGTTGACGTTAGCTTCATCCCAGCCATGCGGTATGAAAATAACATCCGGGTGTATTTCGGCTGATAGTTTTGCTTTTAACTCGATTCTGCCGCGCGTTGATTCAACTATGACAGTATCCCCGTCTGTAATACCCAGTGCTCTTGCCTTATCCTCATGGATTTCCACCAAAGGTTCCGGAGCTATTTTCCGTAATGAAGTAAGGTTCCTGTAGCGGGAGTGAAAATAACCAAGCGTTCTTGCCCCGGACGTCAGAATGAATGGGTACTCACTGAATAATCCTGGCACTGATACAGGGCTTTCATCAGGCTCCTGGTATATTGGCAAAGGATCATACCCGTGACTTTTAAGTTCATCAGAATAAAACTCTACTTTGCCCGAAGGAGTCTTAAAGCCTGTGCGCTCGTATTTTTTTTCGGTCCGCACACTATAAATAATACCATCGGGCTTGTGTCTCAATCCTTCTAAGGTAAAGCCCAATGGTTTAACCCTGTCATTTAAGGCAGCTTCCTCGGTTGCCCACGGAAAATAATCGCCATAGCCCATCCTCCCGGCTAACTCAATCCAAAATTTCCAGTTCGTCATTAGGCCTTCATCAGTTGCTACCCTTGGGGCAAGGACAAGCCGGGACTCACCCAACTCACCGGACCAATTCCAGAGTTCATCCCTCTCCAGGAAGGTCGAAGCAGGTATAACAATGTCCGCCAGTTTGGCGGTTTCAGTCATAAAGTTGTCGACCACAACAAGAAAATCGATACTGGCAAGTGCTCGCTTAACTTTTCCGGCATTAGGCCAGGTTAGCACAGGGTTGCTCCCGGTAATGATCATTCCTTTTAGTGGGTATGGCTTGCCCGCAAGAATTGCTTCTGTATATATATTGGCCTGAGCCTGATGGGTGTATTTATAAAAGAGAGGGAATTGTTTTTGGCCGATAGCCTGTTTTGGGTTTTCATCATGATTTCTCAATCTCAAGGGAGTCAGTTTTAGCGGGGGTGCGAAAACTGCGCCTCCGGTAATATCAAGGTTTCCGGTAACAGCCTGCAACATAGAAACGGCACGTGCGGCCTGGAACCCGTTTGAATGCAGTTCAAGCGCATTTCCCTGAGCAATGCAGGCGGGTGAGGTTCTTGCGTAAAGGCGGGCAGTTTCCTCGATTCTGGACGCGGGAACCTTCGTGATTTTCTCGACCCTCTCCGGTGTATACTCCTCTATGTGTGCAGCAAGTTTGCCAAAGCCGGATGTCCAATTATCTACAAAAGCCTGATCATAAAGCTCCTCTTTGATGATCACATGAAGCATGCCGAGGGCCAGGGCGCCGTCTGTGCCGGGCCTTAGCTGCAGGTGAAAATCAGCCTTGCTTGCCAGCGATGTCCTCCTGGGATCGATTACGATTAATTTAGCCCCCTGACGGCGTGCTTTATTAATGTCGTTCATTAGTGGCGGACACGACTCTGGAGGATTATAACCCCATAAAACAATGCAAGAGCTGTTTTCGTAATCCGGCTTCGGAAAAACTCCGTAAGTGAACGTATTAGCCATCGCTCTGGATTGGTGGCATTGACTCCCCGCAGTTGAAAAGTTGGGGGTGCCGAAAACTTGGCAAAACCTTTCCACGTAAGGGGTGAATTCTTTCCCAACCCCGGCCTGGCCGACATGAACCGCCACCGCTTCAGCCCCGTAACTGGCCTTGATGGTCTTTAATTCTTCGGCTATTAGTTCAAAAGCCTCGTTCCAGGAGATTTCTTGCCACTGACCGTCGACCGTTTTTCTTAAAGGGCGCTTGAGCCGGTCAGGAGCCTCTACCAGTTCTCTGATCGCCTTTCCTTTCGGGCAAAGATACCCCTTGCTTACAGGATGAGCCGCCTGACCTTCAACTTTAACGATGTGACCGTTTGCAAAGGATATTTTCATGCCGCAGTTCGCGTTGCATATCCCGCAGTTAGTTAGAACGATATGATTAGCCTCTGTTTCTAAAATCTGTCTTTCCTGATTATCTATATTATTCACATTTCTCGTCTCCTTCCTGGAAAACGATGTTTATAGTGTTATGACCTGGTCAACACCAGCCCCGCCCAGGGCGCCATAAAGCTGAGGAAAGCAGCCGATTTTGGCGCCGGGGATCAGTTTGTTTTCAATACCGCGTTCAATGGCGCATTTGTCGCAGGCCATCAACAGCATGCCGCTCTTTTCTTGTATTTGACGTAGCCTGTCGCCCATTTCGGTGCCGTCTAAAAGAAAATAGGTGTTGTCCATGAAGAAAAACATGCCGGCTACCTCAGCGCCGTGAATATCTTCTTCCAGTTGAGGAATAATCATGTTGTTTAGGATCTTTTGCGAGGTAGTTGAAGTAAAAATATATGCTACTTTCATTGATAAAACCTCCTTGTTTTTTAAAAAGTATTATTATATTGAAAAAAGCATCTTTGCAACGACCAGTGCCTCGTAGGCATCAAGACAAAAAACCTCATCCTGGTTGATGCCGTTTGCCGCAGCCCATTGAGCATAATGTTTCTTCGTACAGAAGAAGTTCATGATGTTTCAGCAGCTGCCGGCCCAGTTGTCATTATTCTTGAGGTCCACATGTAAGACATGGGTGCTTGCCGGGTGCAGCTCGACGATCTTTTCATGCTGGATTTCAACCGTGATTGTTTCTCCGCAATGTGAGCATTGAGAACTAATTTTTGTATCTTGCTTGAACGTAAAAGCGACTCCCAGGGCATCTACAGCACACATAGCATGAAGCGTACGGCCATCTATTAAAGTCACGCGATGATTTGTAGGCAAAGCAGAGACAGGGTAGACAAAATTAATTTTACCTTCTAAATCCTTGACGATTGCGTTTTTAGATATCAGGTTGTTTATAAGTGTGGCAATATCTAAATGATTTAGCTCTTCAGCTTGCATTAAGCGGTTTTCTTTAACTGGAGCGCCGCTTTGAATAATACGTTCCATCAAGAAAAACCTCAGATAACGCTCTGGCTCGGTCAACCTTGAGGAGATACTGTCGATAATGAGTCTTTCGATGGGATAGTTTTTGAATTTCATTGAAAAATAGCCCCTTTAAAAAATTAATGTTAAGCCAGCAATTCTTAATAATCATCCTTCATTTTTTATGCGAGGCAGAGCTCTCTTTGCACTTCTTGTAATTCAGGTTGCTTATTAACGGCAATCTTGAGGAGATCCATAAGGTGTTCTTTTGTCTTGATATATTCCTTGTCCTTCCGGTTCCGTGGGCGGGACAGTTTGACGGACAAGTCTTCTAAGACCTTTCCTTCCTGGGCAGACATCACAATCACTCTGTCACTCAGATAGATGGCTTCATCGACATCATGCGTCACCATGATCACGGTCGTTTTATCTTTTAGCCACAAAGACTCCAGCTCTTCCTGGAGGTTTTGCCGCATTTGAAAATCGACAGCACCCAGTGGTTCGTCCATCAAGAGCACTTCTGGAGTGCCGGCCAGGGCACGGATGAAAGCAATCCTTTGTTTCATTCCTCCGGAAAGCTGGTGCGGGTACAGTTTTTCCTTGCCTTCGAGTTGGGCGATTGTCAGCAGTTCCTTCAAACGCTGTTCCCGTTCCTTAGCGGGTACTTTTTGCTGTTTCATAGGATAAAGGATGTTCTCCCTAACCGTCATCCAGGGAAAGAGCGCATAGTTCTGGAAGACAAAGCCCCTATCCGGTCCCGGTTTAGTCACCTGCCGCCCGTTCAGCAGGATCCTCCCGCCGGAGGCAGCTTGAAACCCGGCCATAATTGTCAGCAGAGTGGTTTTCCCGCAACCGGAAGGGCCCAGGAGGGTCACAAACTGGCCATCCTGCACAGAAAAACTTAAATCCCTGAGAACTGTATGGACATGGTTGTCGTTAGTAAAAACCTTGGAGACATTTTCAATTCTTAATTCCATTACTGAACAAACCTCCATTTAGTCAGAGACTTGTTAAACATTTGAATGATCAGGTCAATTCCGTAGCCGATCAGGGCCGCCAGGATCATCAAAGCTACCAGCTTATCGGTCTGCATTCTTGTCTGAGCTTCCACCATGGAGTAGCCGAAACCGGCACTCGTCGCAATAAATTCCGCTCATATGACCGACATCCAGCCCAACCCGATGGCGACTCTGGCCCCGATCAGGATATCGGGCATGGAAGCGGGAACGATAATGTGGGCGAATATGCTCCAGGGTTTGGCGCCCATGCTGCGGGCCGCATTGTAATAATCCTTGGAGATGTTTTGCACACCGGCAATGGTATTCATGATGATGGGGAATACTCCGGTGAAAGCAATTAAAAATACGGTGGGCCCGTCGCCGAGGCCGAACCAGACGATGGTCAGCGGCACCCAGGCCATGATCGGGATCTGCCTGAGTGAATCGATCAGAGGATCAAACAACTCCGTAGCCGTTTTTGAGTAGCCCATAAGAAAGCCCAGTGGGATCCCTATCATCAGGGCATAAATAAATCCTGTCAAAACCCTCTTTAAAGTAAGCAGGAGATTTTTAATGACGTCTGCATCATGTACGATAGAGGTGAAGGTAATCATCGTTTTCAAGGGAGACGGCATCATGAATTCACTATGGTAATGGTTGGCGGCCAACTGCCAGACACCGAAAACCGCTGCGATGGTAATTAGGCGGTACAATATCTTTTTTGGTCCAAATGTGCCCATGACTTTCTCGCGTATTAACCGCGCATTTCTGGAATTGTAAATACGTGCTTTATCCCCAACCGGTTCCATTGGTTCACCTCCTCGCGTGAAAAGTCGATATTTTTGTATTTCCTGATCTCTTCAATCAGGATGTCCGGGTTATTTAGTTCTTCAACCGACTGCTGAAACAAGTCAATAAATTTTTGATAACGCGGGTCTTCCTTGAAATTTTTGTTCACAACCAGTACGTAGGTGATATGGCCGGCCTCCCCGGCAAGTTTATCTCCGGTCATGGTAAATCCCCTCAAGGCATCCACGACCACCCCGTCAACTGCGTTTTTCTCATAGGCATAGGGAATGGCCGCAGGCAACATGGGCGCCGTGGCGCAATCCTGACCAAAAAGGCCAGCTACTATTTGCGCCTGGTGGGAACGGTTCTGGGCGATCCCGATTTTATTGGGAGTAAGCCCGGGTTCAACCACCACGATGTCCGAATTCATCAGGCACGGGCTGACGATTTCAAACCGGTCGTCCTTTTCCAGGAGGCTTTCAGCCGCGTCGGGACACATGATCGCAAGTTCATATTGATTGCTGCTTAGAGCCCACTGGGAGGTGCTGGAGCAGCAATCCTTCACCGGGTATAGTTCAAAATCATGCTGCACCTCAGCACCCTCGTAGCCCTTTTCGTTTACCAGGTAGTGTATGATCATGCCGCCTGTGTCGTCAGGAGCGCCTATTTTAACCTTTCCGTTGTCTTCTTCCCGCTGAGGGTACAAGAAAACTGCTAACAGCAGCAGGGCCGCTACTGCTATTACGACAAATATTTTTTTCATATTAGACACCCATGTTGCTTACGCGGCACCAGCACAAAACCCACATTTTTTTGGGGAAGCGCTCAGAGTATATTTTCAGGGTAGCTGTTAAGCCGTCTTCCCTTCCAGTTGATAGGCCTTGTTTTTCCACTCTTCATAGGACATGCCTACCGGGAAGACCGAGTCCACTTTTCCCTTGATAAAGGCATCAAAGTCATCGGCGCCGCTATCGTTCAGGTACTGGGGCTGGATAAACTCACTCACTTTTGGAGCTGCATCCAGTGTTCCAAACTCAAGCTCCATATCTATTTGTCTTTGCCAATTATTTAGGTCAATTTTCCAGGTAATCGTTCTGCCCTCAGCAACGGTTTTCTTCCACATGGTCATCAAGGCAACTTCCAGGGGCACCTTGTAATTATCTGCGAATATTTCTGCTGAGCGAACAGGCTTAAGATACATATGTTCTATGGCTTTGGTATGGGACAGGATCATCAGTTTGGCCAACTCCGGGTGTTCAGTGGCAAAGTTTTTATTTAAGTTATAGGCGCAACACTCGCCCCACTCCCCGCTGGGTAATTTATCCATAGCGGCAAAGATGTGGCCAGTATTTTCGTATTCAGCCATCGAACCCCAGGGGTCGCAGGCGGCATACCCGTCCAGTTTTCCTGCCTTCAGGGCGAAGTACTCATCCTTGTCGGCCATGTTTAACACTTCGTAGTTTGCTCCTTCGATCGGCAGTCCAAGAGTTCTAGCCATAACAATCCAAGAATAGTTGTTTTTCTCCGGGTCTGTCCCGATGGACAGTTTCTTGCCCAGCAAATCTTTGGGCTCCTTGATCTCGTTGGAGGCAACGAGATAGTGCGAGCCACCGATATGGTTGTTGGCGCCGACGACAATGGGCGAACCCTTTAAATAAGCACGCATCATGCGAGAATTGCCCACGTACCCAACATCCATCTGGCCCGACGCCATCGCTTCGGGAACCTTGGCGTTTCCGAGCACGTCTACTCTTAGACCAAGTTCATCAAATATCCCTGCGTCCTTGGCGATGCAAGCGCCGGTCATGTGGTCACAGTCGTAGTAACCGAGCTTGACCACGTAGTCCTTGTCTTTATCCGGTATTGCGATATTCGCGGCTTTGGTTTGGGCTGCAGGCTTGGAACCGCCCCCGCAGCCGGCCAGCAGGGTGATTGACACAATAAGCAGCATGACAGTTTTGATCTTGTTATTCATTTTGTTCTCTCCTTAAAAGTAAGGCTTTCTTTTTCCAATCTTCGTACGTAGGACATGCCTTGTGGGAATACGGGGTAAGTAAAATAATTAACAAAGCCAATTCGTTTTCTGAGCAAGGGTTTTTAAAGGGTTTTGGTGGGGAGAAGTCGGATTCGAACCGGACTCCCAACTGCATGACAGCCAGACAAACGGGTTTGAAGCCCGCGGGGGACCATCCCCATTTCTCCCCTTGTTTTAAATCTTAGAGCGCTAGCAACAGTCTTTCATCCCATCTCCAAATAAGTCTTCCAGCTTTAATGCCTCCACCCTGAAAATTGCGTAACCAACATTTGCCCCCTTCATCCCCTGCACGATGAACTCCAGGGGTGGTTTCTGGTCGATGTCCTTAAACTGGATGATCTGGTTGGACACCGGCGCCGGTACCTCATTGGTGCACTGGTATGAACCTGATAAATCAAGCACGACCAGCATCGAGTTTGTTTCCTTGCTCTCTCTGAAAATCACCACCATATCCTCAGTGTTGTCGCTATTAAGATCAGCCTTGTCTAAAATAATGACATCTTTGCCGGGGTGGGTGGACTTGAAATATTCAAGCAGGGGTCCTCCCCTGGAAGAGGCCTCATCACCTGCGGCAGGAGATATCTTGTCGTTCCCTGCTCCGCAACCACCAGACACCAGGACCACGAATACACAAGCAAGAAATCCCTGGAGTAGCTTGCGACAGGCCATCAAGCAACACTTTCTTTCAGTAGCGCTCTTTTGATGCCTGGCCACAAAGCATGAAGGCCAAGAGCTATGATGATTACTGAACAGAGGTAGCGAAGTGGGCCGGGAGCAGCGAAAATCAGGCTGTTGGCCAGGCTAATGGTTTGACGGGTGTTTGCCAGATCAAAGAAAGGCACAAAGCCTGGCAGCAGGTATAGATTGGTCATGTAGCCCACAAATAATGAAGAGAGGGTTAAGACTGTTGTATAAATAACAACGGTTCGCCTACCGATCATTTTATACATACTAATTAATTCGGGAAGGTTCGTGGCGGCTCCGGTCATCAGAAAAACAATTGCCAGGCCTGGCGCCGCACCGCTTGCTATAAGCGCAGCGATAAATGGAATATGTCCCACCGCGCAGACGTACATAATTGCTCCCAGGATGGCGATACCGGCCAGGGAAATTACGCCGGGGCTGCCCAGGTACTGCTGGATAAAGGACGCCGGTACCAGCGTAATAATCAATCCGGCCAGTAGCATGCCGATGCACACGTATTTACTGACGGATATTCCCATGTCAAAAAAACCCCAATGCAGTCCAGAGCTCAGCTTTTGTGCCAGGCTGATTTCTTCACCGGACTCCAATTCGACCATCTCTACCGGGCTTTCCATGCCTGGAGCGTGAAGCTCTCGCCCACCCAGCATGTTGCCGGCCACACCGATCAAAATTGGCACTACAAACCCGGTTACAAGGTAAATAGTAGCTATCTGCGGTCCTAAAAAACCATAGGCTAGAAGTATGGCTGCCGGATTTATTATAGGTGTAGCTGTCATGAAAGCCAGAGTGGGGCCCAAATAGGCCCCGGAATAATATAATCCCAAGCCCAGGGGGATGACCCCGCAGCTGCAGATGGGCAGGAGCATACCTGACAGTGTTGCCTTGACCAGAGACGACATCTTCTTGTTTCCCAGCATCCTGTGCAGACGGTCCGGGCTTAACAGGTTGTGCATCAGGCCGGCCAGAATAAAACTCATGACCAGCCATACTGAAGCGCCATTGAGAATATCAAAGGATGCCAGAATAACTTTATGTAGCAGCTCTAAAATCAAAGACTTCAGCCCCTCAGCGCATCTTCAATCGTTTTTTCAATAATTGCTTTGGAAAGGTTATCGATTTTTTTCCTGCCGTCTATAATCATCGTACCCTTGGTAACCATCCCATACTTTTTAAGATAATCAACATCTTTACCGGCGTAGTAAATCTTAACTTCCACTTGGTCACCGTGTTTTTGGGCCGTGTTTTTAATCGTTTGAACATGTTCCTCGCAGCAGGAGCAGGTATTGATGAACTCCACCAGTGTTTTTGGCATGTTAATTACTCCTTGATATTTATTAATTGTTTGCACCGAAAACGGCGCCATCCTAAAAGTAAAAAGCTAGAATGCAGGTATTTGATAAGTTTTGGTTTGTGTTAATGAATTTCATCCAGAGTTACTAATGTTTGTTTGCATCTATCTCTGGCCAGCAGGGCAGCTCCCAGAGCCCCGGCCAACTGGGGCTCTGGCGCTACGGTGATCTCTTGGCCCAGTTCCCTGGAGAGGAACTCTCTTACCCCGTCGTTCCTGGCTACGCCGCCGGTAAAGGTGAGCCGTTCACCTCGCCCCAGCCTTTCGGCCATTGAGGCCACGCGGCTGGCAACAGAACGGTGGATACCGGCGATGATGCGTTCCTTGGGTACACCCTGGGCCAACAGGCTGACCACTTCCGACTCGGCAAAAACCGTGCACATACTGCTGATCTGTACAGACTCGGCTCCCCGTGCCAGGTCCGCCAATTCACTCACGTCGGCGCCCAGCACGGCTGCCATAACCTGCAAGAACCTGCCGGTGCCGGCGGCGCATTTGTCGTTCATGGCAAAGTTCATGACACTGCCCTGCTCATCGATCAAGATTACCTTGCTGTCCTGGCCACCTATATCCACCACCATATCGGTTCCATTTACCAGATGATGGGCGCCCCTGGCATGGCAGGTGATTTCCGTAATCGCCTTATCGATGAAGGGTAGTGATATCCTGCCGTAACCTGTCCCGACAACATAGTTGACGTCTGCGGGAGACAGGCCGGCTCTGTTAAGAATTTGCTCGAATACGCTCTTGCCGGACTCCCGCGGGCTGCAACCTGTCGGCAGCAGCAGGCTCTGCCAGGTCGTATCGGTTAACAAAACCGCTTTGGTGGTAATGGACCCGACATCTATGCCCACCGTAATCATGTTGTTCAACTCCTGTCCATCATTTCAATAAAGGCAGCGAGCCGGGTCTTAAGCTGTTCCACATCCGAGGTTGAGTAATCGGTTTCCAACTGGAGGTAAGGCAGTCCGCACTTATCTTTGACCAGTTGGCGTACCAACTCGGCTTCGACGTTGTAGGTGTGGCAGGCCTGCCAGGTCAGGTCAACAACCCCGTCCACCCGGTATTCATCAATTAATTTAGCGATCAGTTCGAGCCTGCCGGGGTTGGGTGACATGCAGGAGCAGGGGATTTGCAGGTACCTCTCAGCAATAGCTTCCAGCGGGTCCCTGCTTTCGTCTTCATCGATCAGGTATACCTGGGTTTTGATCCCGCTGCAGTTTTCCAGGCAGACTACGCTGCCCCCGCATTCCTCCAGGAGCTTTAATACCTTCTCAGAGCCACTGCCCACCGGGCAGCCTGTGAGGAGGATACGGGGTGTTCCCGCACGGAAGGGGGAGAGGCCTTTATCAGCTATTTCTTGGATCTCTTCGATAAGTTGTTCGACTAGTTCAATACCCTCTGCTTTATCAACGCTGAAACTCCTCAACCAGGTAGCGGTGAGCAGATCTACACCAGACAGCGGGGCAGGATCAAGCCTATTCATCTCGTGTAGTCTTCTCAGCACCTGCCGCTCTTTGTTGGCCAGTTTGATAGCTGCACGCAGGCTGTCCTCATCGATCGTTGCCTCCAGGTTTTCCTCCAGTTTATCTTTCAGGATGCGTATTTCTTCCAGCCACCATCCCAGAGCGCCCGGCCGGTCTGTTCCCTGCGGCAGTTGCAGCACATGTAGGGGTTTCATACTACCCAGTATCTCAAACATTTTTTTCTTACCGTCGCAGGTAGTGTCAGCAACAAGAAAATCTGAAAAACGAAAATAGGGACAGGTATCGGTTATTGCAAAGCCAAAGCTGGACTTGATCAGGGGACAAAGGTTACGTGGCAGCACTTTTTCAGCGGCTGCTACTGGCTTGTTACTTGTTCCGCATAAAGACACTGGGATGGCTCCGGCTGCCAGCACCAGTTCCTGGGGTGAGTAAGCGCAGTACATCCCCACGACCTTCTTGTTATCCCTTTTGGCATGCTCAAGATCCAGGATATTCTGGTCACGCAGGTTCTCAAAAATATTCATCATTGACGGTCGCATAAAAGGCCACCTTTCAGATAAAAAGCTGGTTATAACATTTATTTACCCAGGGGATAGAGGGCAATCAGGCTTTTTTTGCAGCAAGCATTTCGAAAAAAGCTTCTACTCGTGTTTTTAACTGTCCTGAATCTTCCTGTCCATAATCAGTTTCAATTCTCAGCAGGGGAATATTGTGCTCTTTCAAGACTTTTTCCACCCGGTTGGCTTCGACTAGATAGGGATCGCAGAAGGCCAGGGAGCAGTGGATGATCCCGTCGGCCTGGTATTCTTCAGCGAGTTTCACCAGTTTATCGGTACGCGCATCGTTGGGGGTAAAGCAGGCGCAGTCGATATCGAGGTAGCGTTTGGCAAGGGCATCTACCTGCTGTTCCAGGTCACTCCCGTCTTCATCTACGGTATTTTCAAAATAACGCAGTCCCGTGCAAAGCTCCTCGGCGACAATCACGGCTCCGCTGCTTTCAATAATGTGGGGGACCTTCCAGTTGGGGACGGCCATAGGAGTGCCGGAAACAATAATCCGCAGGGCGCCTGGTTCCTGTACTCCGAGTCCTGCACGGGTTCGCTTCTCAAGTTCGTCACAGAGCTTAGTGGTCTGTTCCGTAAACCTGTCCACATCGTCATACATGGCGATCTGTTCAATTAAAAGGCTGTCTTTGCCGCTGATCGGCGCAGGAATGTTTTTACGCAGTTCAGCCAGACGGGCCAGTACCTTCCTCTTACCGTTGACATCAATAATAGCTCTCTGCAAGGAATCGTAGGTAACCTGATTACCGGTAAACTGTTGCATCTCGGTTACAAAGTCCCGCACCTCGCTGCGCCATAACACCTTGTCTTTTTCCCGTTTCATCTGAGGGGTTTCCATCATATGCACGGGTATATAGTCGTTGAGGATTTCAAAGGCTTTTTTCTTGCCGTCGCAGGTGGTTTCGCCGACGACCATATCACAGGATTCAAAATAAGGGCAGACATGGCCTAGTTTAAAACCCATAAAGGACTTAATCAAGGGGCAGATGTTCCTGGGTAGTACTTTTTCAGCTTGGGCGGTACCTATCTCAGCTCCTGAACAGAGCCCGACACAGATGCCGCCGGCCGCCCGGACGATTTCCTCCGGGACAAAGATGCAAAATGCGCCTACCACCTTGCCCCCGCGGGACTTGTGTTCCTGCAGTTCCTGAATGCGCAGGCCGTGTATTTCGCTAACTACAAAATCAAAATACTCCATCTCTGCCGGACGGTTTTTCTGCTGCATATAAACTCCCCCGAAAGCTTGGGGAATTGCTTTCAGCAGTTGGTCGTGCGATTCCAGGTCCAGTCCAAGAGATTCCCACATGGGACGGTAATCATTTGACAATGTTGACACCTCAATCTTTAAAATTTGATTTGGGAAGTAGGGTCATCTATAAGTTTATTTGACTAAAAGTATGTTTATCCTTTATATGTACTATTTGATTAATTTATAGTGAACGATGTCTGTATTAGTTATTCAAATCATAAAAGCCATCACGAATTGTGGAGCATAAACACGGAATTTAACTCCTCGTTGACTGCCCAGCAGAGATACCTAGTCTTAAAACAAAACAGCCAGGTTCAACCGGAAGAGCCGGTTGCCTGGCTGTTTCATTATAATTATAGGCTGATAATTCAGGTCGTAGGCTAAGACTAACGGTTACTGAACTTTGATTAGAAAGTTCTGTGGTGGGATGACTGTACCCACCACGACCGCATGAGCCACACCCTTTTGATGCATGCTCTCCAGCAAACGGCCGACCTGCTCAGGTTTAACCGGGATTAAAAGGCCTCCTGACGTCTGGGGGTCAAACAGGATATCCTGCACTTCCTGCTCTACTCCTGCAGCAAAAACCACGTCATCCTGCAAATAACGGTGGTTGTCGTAGGCTCCGGCCGGAATCAGGCCCATACGGGCGAAATCAAGCACTCCCGGTAAGAGGGGTAATGCCTGCGAGTTGATTTGCAGGCTGACTTTACTAGCCCTGGCCATTTCAGCCGCATGGCCGAGGAAGCCGAAACCGGTAATATCAGTACAGGCTGAAATGCCTGTTTCTTTCAAACACTCTGCCGCGTCTTTGTTTAAAGCGGCCATATTCTCGACAGCCGCCCGGTATACCTCTTCTTCGGCCAACCCTCCTTTAAACGCGGTGTTGATAATACCGGTGCCGAGAGGTTTGGTCAGGACCAAGACGTCACCGGGACGTGCCCCGGCATTGCTCAGCACCTGTTCGGGGTGGACCAGACCGACCACAGCCAGACCGTACTTGGGTTCATCATCCTGGACAGTATGTCCGCCGCCAATCAGGGCGCCCGACTCAAGCACCTTGTCCGCACCGCCGCGCAGGATCTCAGAGGATGTTTCCGGCGGCAGGCAGTTGGGGAGGCAGAAGATGTTAAGCGCCAGCAGGGGTCTGCCGCCCATGGCATATACATCACTTAAGGCATTGGCCGCGGCAATTTGCCCGAACTGGTAGGGGTCGTCCACCATAGGTGTAAAGAAGTCCACGGTTACGATGACGGCCAGATCTTCTGTAAGCTTGTAAACCGCCGCGTCGTCGGAAGTATCTGTTCCAACCAACAAGTTCTCATCTATTTTTTTAGGTAGATCACGCAAAATATTCGACAGGACCTCCGGTCCCACCTTGGCAGCTCACCCGGAAAACCGGGTCATCTGGGTCAAGGTTTTCTGCATGTTTAGTCACTTCCCTTCCGCATCCTGAAAAAAAAGCTTGTTAAAGGAATTATATATAATAATCAATCTTAGAACAAATAAATATATCTTATAACCCAATAATTTATTATAGGAGCTATATTATTTGTTATAATATATTAATAAAATTGGCAAAGCGGTGAACGTTGTTTTTAATCAAATAACAAGGGGTTGGTTATGATCAAGAAAGTTACCAAAGGGGCGTCAACGGGTTTGTTCCCTGTCCCAATTGTACTGGTGACATCCCAGTTGGAGGGCAGTGCTCCCAATATTATCACCATTGCCTGGACAGGCATAATGAATTCTGAACCACCGGTAGTATATATCGGAGTACGGCCGGAGGGAAGACATTCCTACCGGCTAATCAAAGAATCCGGAGAATTTGTGATTAATGTGCCTTCATCGGAACAGGTCAGGGTGGTGGACTACTGTGGTGTGGTAACAGGCAGGGAATTAAATAAGTTTAACGAAACTGGGCTCACAACCACGCCTGCTTCCCAGGTCAAGGCGCCTTTAATTACTGAATGCCCGGTTAATATCGAGTGTCGGGTGAGACAAGAGATTCCTCTCGGCAGCCATAATGTGTTCATTGCCGACGTCCTGGCTGTCCATTACAATGAAGATGTGTTGGACGAAAAAGGGCGGCCCGATTTTAATAAAATTAGTCCTTACGGTTACTGTATGGGAGAATACAGGTTGCTTGCTGAAAAAATTGGCAATTATGGATTTTCCAAAAGGGAGTCGTCATAGGTCTTGAATGCATGTCTATAGGCGCACCAAAACGGTGTTTAATTTTCTTGCCGGGCATGAATTTGCAACAGTCCATTTTGTGCTTAAATAATCAGGTTACCCTGGAGCACTTTATTAATTCTTGATATTGGTCAGGCAGTATAAACTTTGCTACTAAGGCGCTATAAATAGCGCTTATTTTTTTATCGCAAGAAATTTTTATTTATTGATAGAGAAGACGCTCATGACCTCAACCGGGAGGTTGTCTGCAGCTCAACCAGAATTGGAGGGAGATGTAGTGGCTCAGGCTCGCCGTACTCTATCTTTGGATAACTACCTAGTACTCTTATCATAGTAATAATATATAAAAGTAAGTAATTAGTGGTCAGATAATTATAAGATATTTGAATAGATGTTATAAAGGATAGTTCATTTATTATATTGAATATCATATAAAGAAATAAAATTATTAAGCATATGAACATTATTCGGGAGGTGGATTCGAAAGGTGTAACAGGTTTTTATAGTCGTGGCTGTCAGTTTAGTTTGAAAGCATGCTATCAATAAGAAAGGTGAATTATCAAGATGCAGCAAAAATGGACGATCATTACTGCCGGGGCAATTACCGGGCTCTTGGCAATCTTGCTGGTAAAATACGGTAACCCGGCTAACATGGGATTTTGTATTGCCTGTTTTCTCAGGGATATCTCCGGTGGACTCGGTTTGCAAAAAGTGCCGACAGTTCAGTATATACGTCCGGAAATCATTGGACTGGTACTAGGAGCCTTTGGGGCGGCTATTGTGACCAAGGAATTCAAGTCTCTGGGCGGGTCCAGCGCTCTCACAAGGTTCGTGCTAGGCTTTATAGCCATGATCGGCATGCTGGTTTTCCTGGGCTGCCCATTAAGAGCAATTTTGCGCCTTGCTGGAGGAGACCTGAACGCGCTGCTGGGTATTGCTGGGCTGATTGCGGGAGTGGGGCTGGGCATACCTTTCTTGCGCAAGGGATTTTCTCTGGGTCGGGCCATGCCTCAAAACAAATCGAACGGCTATGTTTTCATCGGCCTTGTTATTACTGTGTTTATTCTCCTGATGGCCAAACCAGCCTATATTATTTTCAGTGCAGAGGGTCCTGGTTCCATGCGGGCGCCTTTGGCGCTGGCGCTTATCGCGGGTGTCATCGTGGGTGCTTTGGCCCAGCGTTCAAGGCTTTGTCTGGCTGGCGGTATTAGAGATTTTATTTTATTCCGGGACTTTTACCTGCTTTACGGATTTGTAGCAATCCTGGTAGTATCACTTATTGGTAATTTATTTATGGGCACCTTTAACCTGGGTTTCGTCAACCAACCTATTGCTCACAGCGATGGCCTCTGGAACTTTCTCGGTATGGCCCTGGCTGGTCTTTGTGCGGTGCTACTGGGGGGCTGTCCACTTCGCCAGCTTATTTCTGCGTCGGAGGGGAATACCGATTCCGCAGTGACGGTGATCGGTCTAATAGCAGGCGCCGCTTTTGCTCACAATTTCGGCCTGGCTGCCAGCCCCAAGGGTGTTCCCGCAGCAGGCCAGACGGCAGTCCTGATCGGTTTTGCCGTAATCTTTGTGGTCGCATTCTTTGTTTGTAAAGCTAATCTGTCAGTTCGGGGGGTGAAAGCTGATGCAGGAAGTAAAGGACGCGAGAGGGCTTCTCTGTCCTGAGCCGCTTCTGATCGTCAAGAATGAGATGGACCGGTTGGGCGCGGGCACGATCAAGGTGCTTGTGGACTCGGCAGCAGCAAGGGATAATATTTCCCGGCTGGCAACAAATCAAAAATGGAACATAGCAATCACCCAGGATGGGGAAGAATTTTTACTGCAGCTAACCAAGTAAAAGCCTGTAATCCAACCAAGAACTTAATGCAATAACCATAACGACCGCCAGTGCTCCTTGGCGGTCGTTTTTTATTTTTCCAAATTTGCCGGTTCAGAGGTTAAAGTAACCTGCTATGTCTAATTATAGAAGATAAAGCATATATAATATATATTGACAATCTTCAAACTTTTCAGATATTCTAGTTATGTAAGCTCACTTTGAATAACGGAGGTGGTTAAGTTGTCAGTGGTTAGCCTGGGTGAAAATATTTATCAGGTGGATGTTAATTACCAGGGTGAGTCTGAGCGTACATCCAGCTACATTATCCTCGCGGAGAAGGTCGCTATTTTCGAAACCGGCGCTACGCCGGGCATAAGCCGGCTGGTGGAGGCTACTAAAAGCCTGGGAGTGTCTCCAGAGCAATTAGCCTACATCATTGTCTCACATATTCACCTGGACCACTCGGGTGGCGCTGGGGCGCTGGTTCGGGAGTTTCCCAATGCCCGGGTATTAGTACATCCGCGCGGAGCTAAGCATCTGATTGATCCTTCCCGCCTGATTAATGCGGCCAGGCAGCTTTATGGGGCTTCCTTTGACGTTTTATTCGGCGATGTCTACCCTGTACCCGAAGAGAGAGTCCATAGCCCTGAAGATGGTGAGACACTGGATCTCGGGAGTGGCAGAATACTGACCATCTACCACACTCCGGGGCATGCCCGCCACCACATGGTCTTACACGACCCGGCCAGCCGTGGCATTTTCAGCGGTGACTGCCTGGGTGGCCATTACCCTTTGTTAAGCCGGTTGATTGGGCGTCCGTATGTACTTCCGATCACCCCGCCCTCCGAATTTGATCCCGCAGCCTTTATGGAAACCTTTGGCCGCCTGGCTGGTTTGAACCTGGAGAATATCTATTTTACCCATTTCGGCAAGGTAGCGGGCGCGTCTGATGTAATCACCCGCAATAAGGAACTGGTGCGGGTGTTTGCCGAGACCGGACGACATGTGCTGTCTGCAGGGGGCGGGATAAAAGAAATTGAAGAAGCCTTGTGGAGCATGTTGTGGGGTGAACTGTCCCAGTATGGAGAATTCAACCGGGAACAGTCAATAATAGATTTCCTGGCCACGGATATGGGACTTAACGCTGGTGGAATTGCCAACTATTTTGAAAGAATGAAAAAGAGATAAACGTATATGTTTAGGCAGGAAAGGTTTATGTATATATTGAAGAATGTATATTGTATATTGGTGTAGGCAGGTGAGGGTGTGAACAAGTTAAACCGTCTGGCTGGCGGCATTGTTTTACGATGGGGCCTGGTCCAGCTTCTAATTGCAGCGATTGTTTTTTTCACCAAGCCAGGAGTTTGGGGGTTGCTGGCCTTAATCATCCTCATTAATGCCGTGGGGACCTATTTTATCGTTGACTATGTAAGAAGGCATAAAGAAGTCTCCTCAAAGCTGGACGAACATCCCATAGACCCTACCATGCAGATTGCCAACGAGACACTGCCGTTTATGAGACGCGGGCTCAATGAAGAGACGGCGCAGAAAACAGCGGAAATCATTAAGAAAATTAGCGAAGTATCGGCTGTGGCCATTACCGACCGGGAAAAGGTGTTGGCGTATATCGGTGAATGTTCGGATCACCACAAGGCCGGGGGACCGATTATCACCCATTCGACCATGCAGGCCATAGCTACCGGTGAGCTGATGCTTGTCAAAGATAAGAAAGGCCTCAATTGCCCGGAAAAAAGCTGCACCCTGCAGTCTGCTGTCATCGCTCCGCTGAAATGTAAGGGAGAAGTGGCCGGCACGGTGAAGCTTTACCAGACCAACCAGGGAGCACTGCAGCCTTCCGTCGTGAATATGACATTGGCAGTGGCGCAGCTCCTTGGTATGCAGATGGAACTGGCGGAGTTGGACCGGCAGGCTCAATTGGTCACTATTGCCGAACTGGACGCTCTGCACGCCCAGATTAACCCTCACTTTTTATTCAATACTCTAAATGCTATAATTAGCTATAGCAGAACACAACCGGAAACTGCCAGAAGGCTTTTAATCCGTCTGGCTTCATTTTTCCGGCAGGCTTTAAAGAGGCAGGGGCATTTTAACAGCGTAAAAGAGGATATAGAATATGTAAATACCTACCTTGTTCTGGAGAAGGCCCGTTTCCGGGAAAAGATCAGGTTCAAAAAGGATATTGATCCGGCCCTCCTTGAGTACCAGGTCCCCGTACTGACCCTGCAGCCCTTAGTGGAAAATGCCATCAAGCATGGTGTCCAGCCCTTGATCGGGCCTGGCACAGTTAAAATTACGGCACGGCTGGACAATGGAGAAATGCTCTTTATCATCGAAGACGACGGGGTGGGGATCAGTCCGGACAGGTTGCCCAAGGTGCTGTTGCCGGGTTTTGGTTCTGGCAATGGGGTTGGTATGAGCAATGTTCACGAACGTTTAAAAAGTCTGTACGGAGAAGATTACGGACTTAAAATAGTGAGCGAGGTTGACAAAGGTACTTCGGTGTATATACGGATACCCATAAGGGAACACCGGGAGGGGGGAATGGTTGTTGAAGCTTAAAGCGCTGATCGTGGATGATGAATACCCCGCCAGACAGGAACTCAGACATGCCCTGAACAGCAACGAAGATGTGGAAATCGTTGGTGAGGCTACCAATGCCCAGGAAGCCCTGGCCCTGATTAAGGCGCTGGATTACCAGGTACTCTTTCTGGATATATCCATGCCCGGCATGAGCGGATTGGAACTTGGAGCGGTTATCCAGGAACTGCCCAGACGGCCGAATATCGTCTTTGTTACGGCTTATGACGAGTATGCTGTCTCAGCTTTTGACGTCAACGCGGTGGACTATATCCTTAAGCCCTTTGAGCCGAAGCGGTTAAAGAAGGCGATTGACAAGGTGATTAAAATCACCCAGGAGGCAGGCGCCCTTCATGATGCAGGTGAGGTTAAAGATGAACGTGCAGCCGAACCTAAAACAAGCCTAGCCCAAAACCAGATCAGGCTCGAACGTGTTCCCGCGGAAAAGCAGGGTAAAACCCTCCTGGTTGCCGAGTCCGATATCTTCTATGCCTTTACAGAGCAGGACTATGTGTACATCAAGACGTTTAACAACAAGCTTTTCACCCGTTTTACTCTTAAGGAACTGGAGGCTCGCTTAAACCCCAACGTCTTTTTCCGGACCCACCGCTGCTACCTGGTCAACCTCCACAAGGTAAAAGAGATTGTTCCTTTTTTTAACGGAACCTATAACCTTACCGTTGAGGACCAGGAGACCAGCGAGGTGCCGGTCAGCCGGGCCCAGGCCAAAAAGTTAAAAAAGATCCTTGGCCTATAGAAAGCCTTCTAACCAGTAGTGGTTAGAAGGCTTTTGTGTATAGGTGGGCAGTTATAGCGTTTACAATAGGAAGGGTCAGCTTTTAAAGTTCGATAGCAGGAAGGCAGGTTTTTTGCTGTCACCGGCGAATTTTGTAAATAGTATTTTAGGGGGAGGTGTGGGGGTGCCCTATAGGTATACCCATGGGGACTCAATAATTGGGGTGGGAACCGATATTGTCGAAATCGACCGGATTAAGCTTGCCGTGGAACGATCCGGCAACCGGTTTCTGGAGCGGATCTATACCTCCGAAGAAATTACTTATTGCGAGGCTAGACGTGACCGTTTCGCCTGCTATGCGGCGCGTTTTGCCGCCAAAGAAGCGATCCTGAAGGCCCTCGGGAGCGGCCTGGCGGGTTGCCGCTGGGTAGAAGTGGAGGTCAGTCGCATTCAGGGGCGCCCGCCCGGAGTCTTGCTGCACGGAGCCGCAGCTGCTCTGGCGGATGAGAGAGGAATTGGGTCATTTCACATAACCTTATCACATAGTCGCGAATTTGCGGTGGCTTTTGCTGTCGCCGCCGGACGGGGGGTATAAAGATGAGGGTGGTTACCGCAGAAGAAATGAAAGGACTGGAAAGGTCGGCCATTGAGGATTATGGTATTCCCGGCCTGGTCCTGATGGAAAACGCCGGATGCCATGTGGTGGATGTTGTTAAACAGGTATTGGGAGATGTACGGGATAAGACAGTTACCATTTTTATTGGTAAGGGCAACAATGGTGGGGACGGTCTGGTTGCCGCCCGCCATCTTCTAAACATGGGGGCCGTGGTTAAACTGTTGGCCCTGGCCAATATCGAAGAAATCTCAGGCGATGCTGCAATTAATCTGAACATCTGGCGTAAGATGGAGCAAAAGATATACTCCATCCAGCATGGTGACGGCATCAATATCGTAAGATTAATCCTTATGAATACCGACCTGATTGTAGACGCTATCTATGGGACCGGTCTCAAAGGCAAGATCGGGGAAAAGGTCGGCCGTATTATTGAGGTTTTAAACGGCAGCGGCAAGCCGATAGTGGCCGTGGATATTCCGTCCGGCTTGGAGCCCGACAACGGCAGGGTCAGCGGGCCCTGTATCCAGGCGGACCACACCGTTACCTTCGGTCTGCCCAAGCTGGGGCTAATCCTTGAGCCCGGCGCTGATTACGCGGGCAACTTGCACGTGGTGGACATATCTATCCCCGCCAGCCTGGTGGAAAAGGACGGACCACAGAGATACCTGACCACCCGTGAACTGGTCAAGGAATGGCTGCCCAACCGCCGCTCTTCTGCCCACAAGGGTGACTTTGGCAGGGTCTTGGTAGTTGCCGGTTCGCGAGGTATGACCGGAGCAGCCAGCCTGTGCGGGGAAGCAGTCTTGCGGGCTGGAGCAGGTCTGGTAACATTGGCTGTGCCAGAAACACTCCACAGTATCATGGAAGCGAAACTCACGGAGGTTATGACTACCCCCCTGCCTGACTCCGGGAACGGTAAGTTAGTCAGGGAAGCCCAGCAGCGTATTATATCGCTGCTGGAAGACATGGATGTTTTAGCCATCGGTCCGGGCCTTTCGACTGATCCGGAAGTGGTGGCTTTAGTCAAGGAACTGCTTCCTTTGGTACAGGTCCCTTGCGTCCTGGACGCTGATGCCCTCAACGCCCTGGCCGGAGACGGGGAAGCGTTTAGAAAGATCCAGGCGCCCGTGGTTGTTACGCCGCATCCCGGAGAAATGGCCAGGTTATTGGGGACTAAAGTTCGGGAAATACAGCAGGACAGGCTGGCTGTTGCCGCCAATGCGGCTGCTGCCTGGAACGTGGTGGTCCTCTTAAAAGGGGCCAGGACGGTTGTGGCCGCACCGAACGGAGCGGTTTACATTAACCCGACCGGCAACCCGGGTATGGCCACAGCCGGCAGCGGCGATGTCCTGACCGGGGTCGTCGCAGCCCTTATTGCCCAGGGTCTGGAGCCGTCCCGGGCTGCTGCTGCTGGAGCCTATATCCACGGTCTGGCCGGTGACCTGGCCGCACGCCGCAAAGGCATGATGGGTCTGGTCGCTGGAGATATTGCCGCGGCCCTGCCGGAAGCCACATTGGAGGTTGGTTAAAGAGAGCCATAGGCTGATACATTTACAGGTCAAATTAAGGAAAGATTCCTGGTGTAATTACCCGGAATCTTTTTGACTTTCAAAATAAACTTGCAATTATGAATACTGTATAAGGTATTGCGTATTACGTAATATTGTATACAATATAAATTAATAGTACATTGAAGGGAGGTCTGAATAGTGAACTACTTCTTATTCTCACTGACAACCGCGGGCGTATACTATTTAGTCTATCGCTTTTTAATCTGGGATGCACGGCAACTGCAGCACCGCTAGTTTCCTGCTCCAGAGATTTCAAGTGGTCCTTTCATAGGTTTTTTTCGTAGCCTCACCCTGGTCACCCAGGGTTTTGTTTTTTATTGAAGGAAATGCTATTGTTGCTGAGAATATACATTATCATAAGAGTACCAGTTTTTAATTAGACATAAAATACTGGTAACGCTGCTTCTAGGTATAGAAAACACTTAACTAGTTTTATTTTTGAGAGTAGGGAAGGTGGATGAACTTGCAGCCGTTTCCGGTATGGGCAGAAATTGATTTACAGGCGGTTGCCAGGAACATGCGGGAAATCCGCAGGGTAACCGCTGCAACAGCCGGGGTTATGGCTGTAGTCAAGGCTAATGCTTATGGGCATGGGGCCGTGGAGGTCAGCCGCGCAGCTCTGGCTAGCGGCGCCAACTGGTTGGGGGTAGCCCGCGTGGCAGAAGGCGTGGATCTGCGTGAGGCGGGTATAGAGGCGCCTGTTTTAATACTGGGTTACACTACACCTGAGCAGTGTGGTGTGGTGGTGCGGCACCGTCTGACACAGGCTGTTTACACACGGGACATGGGCCTGACTTTGGCTGAAGCTGCCGCCCGGGCAGGGACTAAGGCGCGGGTTCATTTCAAGGTTGATACAGGGATGGGGCGGATTGGCTGGGAAGACGCAGCCCGCGTGGTTCAGGAGGCCCTGGAACTGGCCCGCAATCCCAACCTGGAAATAGAAGGGATCTTTACCCACTTCGCTGCAGCCGATGCCGCGGACAAAGGTTACACACTGCAGCAATTTCAAAAGTTTATGGAGATCATTGAAAAGCTGCGTCAAAACGGGCTGGAGTTTCCCCTACGGCACGCCGCCAACAGCGCGGCGATAATGGAGTTGCCTACAACCCACCTGGACCTGGTCCGGGCCGGCATCATCATCTATGGCCTTTATCCATCTGAAGAAGTAGACCGGAGCAGGGTCGCGCTCAGCCCGGTAATGAGCCTGAAGGCCAGGGTGGCTTATGTTAAGAAGGTCCCGGCCGGCTTTAAGGTTAGCTACGGTTGCACCTACGCAACAGAGCGTGATACACTTATCGTCACTCTCCCACTGGGTTACGCTGACGGCTATTCCAGGCTTCTCTCATCAAGGGGGGAAGTGTTGCTTAACGGTCATCGGGCGCCTGTCGTGGGCCGGGTGTGCATGGACCAGCTTATGGTGGACGCCGGAGCTATCCCCGGTGTTAAAAAAGGGGACGAAGCCGTACTCATCGGCCGGCAAAATGGCAAGGAGATTTTCGCTGATGAAATTGCCGCCAGTCTCGGCACCATTAATTATGAGGTGACGTGCATGGTCAACCACCGTGTTCCCCGGGTATTTATCTAAATAAACAAAATAGGGTTGGATGTTGTTGAACATGGCATGCCGGCCTATAGCGGACTGGTGGCCTCCCCTCTTTACGATGTGGAGGAGAGCCCTCATCACGGGGTGCCTGAGTTCAAGGGACAGGGGCGGATGGCTACCATTGCGCCGTTCGACTATCAAAAGTAATTTACAAAAAGGCGTTGACAGTGGTGGGATTGCCTAGTATAATTCATCTATAATTAAAAAACCAGATACATTGTAGTATCTAAAAAATGGCGATGACGCTTTTTAAGAAGGGAACTTCTTGAAAAGCGCTTTTTGTTTATGACGAAGATGTGCAGATTTTTGGAGCAGTGACGCTCTCAAGACAGGAATAAGACTGTCGCGAGAGCGTTTTTCTGTTATACGGGGCC
>JAQVOH010000001.1:0-71655 GCA_028702695.1 Desulfotomaculaceae bacterium | reverse complement strand
AAACTCATGTTTATTAAGGAGGTTTGATTAATGAAAAATCGTTTTTTGCAGATATTTACTTTGTTTTTTACTTTCATGATGACCATCCCGGCCTTGGCTTGGGCGGATGATGCGGCCCAAGCAGCAGCAACGATAGATACTGGTGACACATCCTGGGTTTTGATAGCTACAGCTTTGGTTATGCTCATGACACTGCCCGGCCTGGCCCTCTTCTACGGCGGCCTGGCCCGGAAAAAGAACGTTCTCAGCACTATTATGTACAGCTTTTTCGCCATGGTTTTAATCAGCCTGCAGTGGTCGTTATGGGGTTACAGCCTGTCCTTCGGGCCTGATATTAACCACCTTATCGGCAGCCTGGACTGGTTTGGTCTGAAAAATGTTGGGTTTGACCCCAACCCTGACTACGCAGCAACGATACCTCACCAGGCCTTTATGATTTTTCAAATGATGTTTGCGATAATAACACCAGCTCTTATTTCCGGCGCCTTCGCGGAAAGGATGCGTTTCCCGGCATTTGTAGCATTCCTGCTTCTGTGGGCTACCTTCGTCTATGACCCCATGGCACACTGGATCTGGGGTGTTGATGGGTGGCTGCGCAACCTCGGCGCTCTCGACTTTGCCGGCGGCACCGTTGTCCATATCCTCTCGGGTGTGTCCGGTCTGGTAGCCTGCCTGGTCCTGGGTAAGCGCAAGGGCTATGGTAGTGAACCGATGATCCCGCACAACCTGCCCTATGTGATACTTGGAGCCGCGCTCCTATGGTTCGGCTGGTTCGGCTTCAACGCCGGCAGCGCATTAGGCGCCAACGGCCTTGCTGCCAGTGCTTTTGTCGTCACTCACCTGGCCACTGCGGCCGCGGCGTTATCCTGGGTGGCAGCAGAATGGCTCCACCATGGCAAACCGACCACACTGGGCGCTGCTTCCGGCGCGGTAGCCGGCCTGGTGGCCATCACTCCCGCCTCCGGCTTTGTGGAACCAATGTCCGCCATTCTGATTGGACTCATTGGTGGTGTGGTTTGCTACTTTATGGTAAGTGTGGTAAAGTCGAAGTTTCACTACGATGATGCGCTGGATGCCTTTGGTATCCACGGTATCGGCGGCACCTGGGGCGCCATTGCCACCGGACTCTTTGCCACCAAGGCAGTTAACCCGGCCGGCGGAGACGGACTTTTCTACGGGAATCCCGAACAGTTGGTCAACCAGCTTATTGCTGTAGCAGTAACTTGGGGCGTGGCTATCGTCGGCACCTACGTTATCCTTAAGGTAATCAATGTCTTCAGCAAGCTGCGCGCTACAGACGAAGAGCAGGATATCGGTCTTGATTTCACCCAGCACGGTGAGGATGCCTACACCGACTTGGTCTCGGGCTCTACATTAACTACATTTGCTACAGTCCCGGCAGTCAAAGCCACTGCCAGCGTGGTCAAGCCGGCCTTGTAAACAGAGGATAAAACACTTCAAGCCGAAACATAAACGAGCCATAAAGGAGAAGGATAACTATTTACGAGGAGGGGAAATATTTGACCAAGATTGAGTGTGTGCTTCGACCAGCTAAACTGGAAAACGTTAAAGAAGCTCTTAACGAATACGGCGTACACGGTATGACAGTAACTCAGGTAATCGGTTGCGGCCTGCAGAAAGGGCGTACCGAGGTTTACCGCGGCACCGAGTACAGCATCAACCTGCTCCCCAAAATCAAGGTGGAGATGGTCATACCGGATAAAAAGGTTAGTGAGGTAATTAAAATAATTTCTGATGCTGCCAGGACGGGAGAAATTGGGGACGGTAAAATATTCACCTACAAGATTGACAACGCCATTCGTATTAGAACTGGTGAAACGGGTGATGAGGCGATCTAGTGTATTATTCCGATAGACGGGGCTAGCTCCTATGTCAATAAGGCAGCAGGTGCGATGGGCTGGAAAGAGCTAGCCTGACAGAAAATATAATTGCTCATAAAATTTTCTCCTTACAAGTTCACAGCCATAAGATATAATGGTCTAAAGTGTCTTGTGAATACTGGTGGGAGGCTAATCTCAACTCAATAGAAAACGGAGAGCCCCAGCTAAAAGCCAGGGCTTCCTTTGTTATTAGGGGAAGACACGGAATCGAACCGCGTAGCGGGCCCCGGCCCCTGCTGTGTTCCCGACACACTCCCCAGGAATAAATTACCATTACTATTATGACACCCAATTGGTAGACCTGTCAATAAGGAACCACCTACACAGTGAAACTGATCCTTATTTAGGTAACTGGAACTCAGTGAACCCGGCGGCTAAAGTGAGCGTCTAATGTTATAAGCCGCTAAAAATAGCGTTTACGATAAATTGGATGACAGGAGATAGGACTTTGTCCGAAACGAGTCTGATCAGAGCAGCCCAATCAGGTGATAGTGATGCCTTTACCCAGCTGGTGCAGCTGTATTCAGCCGACGCATTTCGCACCGCGTCCATGGTTTTGCGTGACCACACCGAGGTTGAGGACGTTGTACAAGAGGCTTTTTTGACCTGTTTTCGCAAGCTGCATACCTTCCGCATGGAATCTTCTTTTAAAACATGGTTATACAGGATTGTGGTAAACCTATGCTACGACAGGTTGCGTAAACAGAACCGGGACAGCCTGGCGATGCAAAAGATCTCTAATAATCCTGGAGTGAGGAATGGGGATATGTCAGAAGTGGAACAGAGGTTAGACCTGAAGGAAACAATATCAACTTTGAGTCACGAGCACCGCCTGGTACTCACCCTTTTTTACGGAAACGATTTTGGTGTGCAGAAGGTTGCTGAGGTACTGGGAATTCCGGTCGGGACGGTCAAATCAAGGCTCAACTCCGCACGCAATCTGCTTAGAGAACGATTAGAGAGAGGGAACAAGTATGCGCTGTGAGAAGATTGTGCATAAATTTAACGACCTGCTTGACATGACTCTCTCTGCCGTGGAGGAACATGAAGTGCAGGCCCATCTGGTTGCTTGTCCGGACTGCCGGGATAAGTTCCAGCTGGTCAAAAACGCAGATGATATGTTAAGGGCAACCGTACTTGAAATGGTAGCTGAAATAGAGGTTCCTTCCAATCTCAGCCAAAGGATCGGGCAGATCCTGGCTGGGGAGAAAAAGCGGCAGCACAGGAAGGCAAAGTTATTTGGACTGTTGCAGGCTCCAGCTTTTGCGGCGGCCATGCTGGTGCTGGTGGTTGCGACCGGACTCTTCGGTTACTACAAGCTCTTCGATCCGTCCCGCAATAACCCGTCTGTGGTGTTGTCCTTACCCCAAAGCCAGTCTGTTTCTGAGAGCGCGGCTGATACAGAGCCGGCGCCCCTGTCTGGCGCCGGCCAAGAGCAGGCAACTGTCAAAGGCGGTACTACAACAGATGCTAAGTATAAGGCCGCCAGTCCATTGGTGACTGAAAAAACACCGGTAGCTGATGACACGATCGTTATTATGCAAGATGCAGATAACCTGGACGCTGAGGCTATAGCCCGGCAAAATGCGCCTTCCGGACTTGGGAGCGGAGATTATAACAAGACAATAGAAAAGGCTGCCACAGATCTGGCTCAGGATCCCATTACAGAGGAACAGAGCATACCCATGGCAAGCAGCCAATCATCCGGTACCGCTAAAATGTTCACCATGTCAGACAGGGCTACCTCGCAGCGAGGTACTTTGCAGGAAGCCACCCGGGAAGTTGGGTTTACCCCTACTGTACCCGGCTACCTGCCGCCTGAGGCCGAACTAAAAGACGTAACCTGGGAACCTGGGACAGTTAGACTGGAGTACCTGGCGGACCGTAATTCCTTTATGCTCACCCAAAGCCGGGTTGCTGAGGTCGGCACGATTGGAGAAGAGGGTGGACAGCTCATTGAGCTTAACGGGGCCAAAGCTCACCTGCAGGAAAACAGCACAGACGGTGACCAGTCATGGGGTTATACCACTGTCCGCTGGCAGCGTGGTGAGTGGGTGTTTATGGTTGACGGCGACCTGCCCCGTGAAGAAATTTTGAAAATTGCCTTGTCAATAAATTAGAGTAAATTTCCAGGAGGGTGTCCATGCCCTCTTTTTTTATTTTCTGCATAAACTTACAAAAAGAAAATATTACGAGGACAACGGAGTCCCGAAAGAACAACCCTTCTTTCGGGACTTTCATTTTGCAACAGAGACAGGCAGCCGTACAAACGCTACAAGGAAAGTTCAATATGAAATTCGGTATCAAGTGTTTATTGCTGCCGTAACGGCGGTTTTTGACCGGCCGTGGTTTGGCCAGTTAATGAGGGGTCCCCAGTTCCTGGCTTACCTGATCCAGGTAGACGCTTGGCTTAGAAATTATCACGTGGTTATTTCTTAAAAATTTATATTATTCCTTGAGGCTAAGAAAAAACAAAAACCACCGCTAAGGTGGTTTAACACACATATAGAAAACATACTATAAAAAGCTACCTTTAGGAGATATGAGAGGATACCAATACGACTGCTCAATTTATTTTTTTTCAATAAGGTCTTGCAGCATCATTTTTAATTCCTGTACAGTGTTTTCAAGGTCAACTATCTTCTGTACAGCCTGACTTGGACTACATTTTCCAAAATGAGCGCATTCTGAACAAGGGTCGATAAAGGCCAGTGGGCATAACGACATGGCTTTTCCCTCTTCTCATTTTTATTGTTAACGATCTAAAAAACTGTATAACCAGGCGAAGGGTAATGTTAAACTATCCCTTGGGCCATCATGGCGTCGGCCACCTTGAGGAAACCAGCGATGTTTGCTCCTGCCACCAGGTTGCCCTCACAACCGTATTCCTTGGCTAACCGGCTAACTTCATGGTAAATATTAATCATAATGCCCTTTAATTTGTCGTCCACTTCTTCACATGTCCAACAACATCTCATACTGTTCTGGGCCATTTCCAGGGCTGAGGTAGCTACGCCGCCGGCATTCGAGGCCTTTGCCGGCCCGAAAGGAATCTTATTGTCCTGGAACACTTTAATTGCTTCCGGGGTAGAGGGCATATTGGCGCCCTCGGCTACAAACTTAACTCCGTTGGCAACCAACTGCGAAGCTGATTCCTCATCGATTTCATTTTGGGTAGCGCAGGGAAGAGCAATATCACACTTAATTGACCAGATACCCTTTGACCCTTCGTGGTACTCGGCTGTTGGATGGAGGTCAACATAAGCGCTAATTCTTTTTCTCTCAATTTCTTTTAACCGCTTGATAGTAGTAAGGTTAATCCCATTGGCATCGTAAATATAACCGTTGGAATCACTCATAGCTACCACCAGGGCACCAAGTTGCTGGGCCTTTTCCGCAGCGTAAATGGCCACATTACCGGAACCGGATACAACCACTGTCTTGTTGGAAAGGTCCTGGCCATTTTCCTTAAGCATTTCATCAAGGAAGTAGACCAGACCGTAACCGGTAGCCTCTTTCCTGGTCAAGCTTCCGCCATAGGACAGCCCCTTGCCGGTAAGCACTCCATGGTACAGGCATGTAAGCCTTTTGTACTGGCCGTATAAATAACCGATTTCGCGGCCGCCAACGCCTATATCACCGGCCGGGACATCAACATCAGCCCCGATGTGCCTGAAAAGCTCTGTCATTAAACTCTGACAGAAACGCATGACTTCAGCGTCTGATTTCCCCTTGGGATCAAAATCACTCCCACCTTTGCCACCGCCAATAGGTAAACCAGTCAAGGAATTTTTTAATATTTGTTCAAAACCCAGGAATTTGATAATGCCGACGTTTACGGAAGGATGAAAACGCAAGCCCCCCTTGTAAGGTCCAATAGCGCTGTTGAACTGGACCCGGAAGCCCCGGTTGACCTGGATTTTTCCATTGTCGTCAACCCACGGTACCCGGAAGATGATTTGACGTTCCGGTTCTACGATTCTTGGCAGTATATCTGCATACTCAGGGTGTTTTTCGATGACCGGTTCTATAGATTCCAGCACTTCCATAACTGCCTGTTGAAAAGTTGATTCGCCGGGGTTTCTTTTAATTACCTGTTCCATTATTTCTCTAGTTACCTGTTGTGAATGCTTCAATCAAAATGCCCCCTTTATTCAATGTGTTGGTTTGTTATTGAATACATTTGACCTAGCGCTTTATTTGTTAAAATTTATTAATGTGCCAATCACCTCCACAATAAGTAAGAGCAATTGCTAGTAGGTAGAGAGATATTCTTCCAATTCCCAGGGATGCACAAATAGTTGAAAACGTTCCCATTCCTCACCCTTAGTTCTGGCGAAGGTCCGGTAAATATATTCACCAAGTGTAGCCCTGGCCAACGGATCAGAGGCCAGTTCCCGTAGTGCCTCCTCCAAAGTGGAAGGCAGATGGGCAATTGGCGCCTCCGGGTTTTGTTGAGCAAGTATTTGAGAGGTGTCTTCTAAAAGAGGCCCGGGCAGAGGAAGTTTCTGCCGGATTCCGTCTAAACCCGCTTTCAGGATTAAGGCTAAGGCCAGATATGGGTTGCAAGCCGGATCAGGGTTGCGTACATCCACCCTGGAGACCTGTCTGTCGTGAGCGACAACCCGGAGCACTGAATTGCGGCTTTCTTCAGACCAGGCTACATAAGTAGGGGTACGTTCGCTGGGTACCAGTCGTTTATAAGAGTTGATTAGTGGATTGGTAATGGCCGTATTGGCACGGGTATGAGCCAGGATACCCCCGATAAAGTGCCCAATTTCCTGGTTTAGTTGTAAATTTTGCGTTGCGTCTAAAGCTCCGGACTTCCTATGGCGGAGCAAAATGTGAAAGTACAGCGCCGAACCAGGCATGCCATTCAGAGGTTTTGGCATCAGGGAAGCGTGCAAGCCGTGCCGCTGGGCAATGGTACGTACGATAAACTTGAAGGTTACCAACTTATCTGCTATAGACAGGGCGTTATCAAGTTTTAAAGCAATACCATGCTGGCCCGGCCCTATTTCATGATGGCTGAAGCCGATATCTAGTCCCATCTCTTCCATGGTTAACACCATGTCCCGCCTGGCGTTTTCTCCCAGATCAACCGGGGTTAAGTCGCAAAAACCGGCATGATCATGGGTATTAGTGGTTGGGTTGCCGTTGTCGTCTATGTTTAAAAGATAAAATTCCACCTCTGCGCCAACCCAAATTTCATAACCCATCTGATTGGCTTCATCCAGAACCTGTTTCAAGATACTGCGTGAGCAGCCAGGGTAGGGAGTCCCGTCCGGATTCTCCACATCACAGATAAAGCGGGCTACAGCTTCATTTCGGGGCCGCCAGGGAAATACTACGAAACTGGAGATGTCCGGCCGGAAAATGATATCCTGTTCATGGTTGCTGACCACTCCATCCACCACAGAGCTGTCAAAGGTGATTTTGCCGGCCATAGCCCGTTCCATATCCTCGGTCGTCACAGCAATGTTTTTCAATGCGCCGAAAGTATCGGTAAACTGCAAACGAAGGAATTTTACATGCTCTTCCTTAGCCTTTTCCAGAACGTCTTCTCGGGTAAGCATTGGCACCTCCAAATGACTCAGGGATTCGTGATTGTTTCTACAAATGCCCTGGTAATGAACTAACTATAATCTAGTTGATATTCCATAAATAAATCATAATAAAAAGTGCTATAAATATAATAATTTCATAAAAAATACGCTGCCTTGCTTGGCAGAGCATCAGACTCTTCATTGTTTTTATAATTCTGTTGCCATGTGGTAGCCTATGCCGTGTTTACCAAGAATATATTTAGGATTGCCCGGGTCATCCTCAATTTTTTTTCGTAAACTGCTGATATAATTTCTCAGGTAGTGCAGCTCATTACGGTATTCTGAGCCCCACACCCGGGTCAGCAAATCCTCATGAGTGATTACCTTTCCCGCATGACTGCCCAACTGGTAAAGAATTTGATATTCTGTAGCGGTGAGCCTCACTTCTCTTCCCCTGAGATAGACTCGCTTTTGGGCAAAATTAATTAACAGGTCGTCAAATGAATAAGAAGGGCAATTGTGAGAATCCTCTGATGGATGAGTTCTCCGTAAGACTGCTTTTACACGACGCAGCAATTCCTCAACGCTAAAAGGTTTGGTTAAATAATCGTCTGCTCCTGCGTCAAAACCACGTATCCGGTCCTGTTCGCGAGCTCGGCCTGTTAACATAATAATAGGTATATCGGAGAATTCGCGGATCCTTTTACAAACATCAAACCCATTGAACGGGCCGGGAAGCATAATATCCAAAATCATCAAATCGTAGTTTGAGGCTTCTAATGAATTTATAGCAGTTTTCCCATCAGCGGCTGTTCCAACCTCGTAACCGCTGGCCAGCAGGTTAACTTTTAGTAATCGCACCAGGCGAGGTTCGTCATCGACTATTAAGACCGTCTTACGCTTCATACCAAGCCCTCCTGGTCGCACTGTGGATGTAAACTCATGTTTTCTGTTTGCGGGCCAATAGGTAGCGTGAAGTAAAAGGTAGTCCCCTGGTTAAACTTGCTATTTACCCATATTCTGCCACCGTGACTGATTAATATTTGGCGGGCAAAAGGCAAACCCAGTCCCATTCCTTTTTGGTGTTCCTGAATGCCTTTATTCACCCGGAAAAACTTTTCAAATAATCGTTTTAGATTCTCGTCATCAATACCGATTCCCTGATCGGTTACCGAAACAACTACTTCCCCGGGTTCCAGTTCTCCTTTTATCACAATTTGACTATTCTCTGCGGAATATTTAACTGCGTTATCTACAAGGTTACGAAGCACCTGTTCAAGCCGAATAGAGTCTGCTTCTATCAGCGGAAATTCTTTCGGAAACAATACGGTGAAATGATGATTTTTATTACGGTATGACGGATCCCGGAGCACTTTATTTACTATATGGGGCAACAAAATCAGTTCTTTCTTGAGTTCTATATCGCCTTTCCAACTAAAGGTGGAGGAGTCTAGTAAGCTGTTGATTAAATTCTCAATGTGATCTGTTTCTTCAACAATAATATTCAGAAAATCTTTTTGGAGGACAGGCTCCCAGGCTACGTCTTCCCTTAGCAAGGTTGTGACGTAACCCTTAATACAGGCCAGAGGTGTTCTTAAATCATGGGATAATCCTGCCAGCATTTCTGACCACAACTGCGCCATGTCTTCGGAGGGAAGGAAATAAGATTCGGTTTTTTCAGTGCTTTTAATGGTATCTAAACTACATTCGAGCACGTGGGTTGTTGCTTTAAGTATCTCTGTAACAGGGAAAGAATTCAGCAACAAGCCTTCTCCGCAAGCCATTAAAAAACCTTTATTACCGGCCATGGGGAAACAGCTTACCTCCTGCTCCGGTTGGCCGTATTTTTCGATAACCCTTTGTCTAACAGGGCAATCAAAAACATGGCATGGAATGTTCCTATTTGCACATGGATTCTGCTGAAAACAATGGAGGACATCTAAATCAAGCTCCGTACTAGCTGCATTACTGTTTTTATCATAGGTACTAAAATAGACCATACATCGCTTTTCCACATTAATTCCAATAGCACATCCATTAATGCCCAGATTACTAACGAGCCAGCCAGGAACCCAATTAAAATTACTGTGCTCTTGTAACAATCTACCTGCAAAGTAGAGCATTTTAATAGAAATATCAAATAGATAATCAATTTTTAAATTCATCTTTGGGTTCATTTGCTCTACTCCTTAGTGTTTACAGTATACATCCTCTTTGGCCGAAGAACATCCAGCTTAAATTTCCCCGTAAACTATAAAATTACTCCACTTAAGGATTCTAGCATTTATCTTTAATTTCCTTCCTTTTACTATCTAAATGTAAATATGCCTACTGTGTTTTCAGGATGGAACTATGCGACATGGAAAATAATACAGCTGAGTTCTAGAAATCACGGGATAAACGTCAAGCGACTAAACCCTGTCTTGAGAGGACAGGTCAACTATTTCTGGGATGATAATTGAAAACTGTCTATGAGGTTATGGAATGAATACAGAGGAGCTTACGGATAAAGCAAATGAAAGAATGTGGAGGTCGTCTACAAGAAGTATTAAGAAGGCAGGGCTACAAAGGGGAGTTTCAGAGGCTTGGCCTTTCAAGATGGTATGAGGGGGATACTGCTGCAGAAATACTGCGGTGGTATCCCCCTCAGTTTGGAGCAGCGTTTATCAAGGAGTGGTCTGGTCTTTTCGGAGTGGCAGCCTATTCTTATTTGCTGTTGCCTTCAAGCAGTTCCAGAATACATTGCAGGGTTTTTTCTCTCGTAGCATTAATACCATCAAAGTTCATATACGGCACGTAGTATTTTTCCATCTCGTCGTGCTTCTTTTTAGCCCGGCTGATAAATGACACGGCCTGTTCCATGCATTGACGGTACAACCCCCGTGCCGTATCCCTCTCGGCTAAATAGGCTTCATTGGTAACAGGAGCAACACAAGTCATGGTATTGATAACTCGGTCGCTATCTTTTGGTTGGTAGAAATGTGGTTCGACACTATTAATAATGGCCAAGCTAAGGTCGTGAATAACCAAATGCTCAATTTTATTGGGGTTTAGGGCACAGTGAAAGGCGGTTACATTGTAGCCTCTGGTTATAGCGGTATCCATTAAACGTTGGACCAGTACAGTTTTACCTGTTCCGTCATCACCGTTAACGATATAACGTTTGTTCAGGTGCCCTACTATAGTTTCCAGGTGGCTGACCGAACCGTCGGGGGTATTCGCGGTTACGAAAAGATGGCGGGCTTTAGGGTTATCGGTGATTCTGGGTTTGCCTTCGAAGATTTCGAGAGTCAGGTCGTAAACCAGTTTGTCGAAAGCCCCTGCCTTGAAAGCGCCGCTTTCAAGGTAGAAGGTTTCAACCTCATCAAGGAAGGTTTTGGCGCCCGCGAGGTAAGTATAAGCGTGTTTAAACAGACGGCCAACTTCCTTATTAACAGCAAGGATTTGATCTCTGTTTTCACGAATTCCTTGCTCATCCCAATATTCTCCCAGGTTTATTATTTCATCTACTGCACCTGGGTTCTTTGGGTCTACAATATGTGGACTTGTACCATCGAGCAGGGCTACCTGGATGGCTGGAATAACTAAGCCATCTAATGAACCATTATCCGAAGAGCAACAATGATATTCGACATCGTAACCCATATCTAGCACGGTTTCGCCAATATTACGCATGAAGGTTGATTTGCCTACGCCGGGACCACCCTTTAAAATATAGATTCGATTTGCATCTGTTTTAATAATATTGTCATAAAACGAGTAAAAACCATAGGCCGTATTACCACCCGGGAAAAATTTAACCAGCCTTCCTTTCATTTTTCAAAAACCCCCTTGTTATTGAGATGTTCTAGTTTTAATTCCTATAATAAAAATCATGTCTAATTACCATATGTTAAACTTTTAAAATTAATGAAATAAAAAAAATAGGAGCCTCTTGAATAATACTTGGCCCGTGTGCTTGATATATATCGGGAGGTGTCTGAAGCTTTCACAAGTTCTATTATTTTTGAGGTGATCATGTTAAAATACTTCTACATACGGACAAGCAGGAGCAGCCCGTAGCATAGAAACAAGAGAATATTACCCCTTTTGTGTGGGTAATTTTTCTTGGGAAGGTGCGCCATATGTTTGGAACCCGGGTAGTTATCGCCGATGCCGATGCCGAAAATCGTCAGAAACTAAAGGAAATATTGACTCATGCCGGCTATACGGTTGCAGGTGTAGTTGAAGACGGGCGAAGCGCCCTTAAAGTGATTTTTCAGACCGAACCAGATGTTGTGATCATGGATGCCAGGTTGCCTGGCGCGGAAGGTTTGGAAATCGCCCGGATTATTGAGGAGCACCGTGCAGCTCCGGTGATTTTGCTAACCGCGGCTCATGAGCAAGAGTTAGTGGAAGAAGCAGCGACTACCTGGATTTTTGGCTACCTGATTAAACCTGTTGATGAAAGGCAACTTTTTATGGCTATAGAAATCGCCATAGCCAGCTATAAAAAGATTACTAAGCTGGAAGAGGAAAATAAAAGGCTCAGGCAAACATTGGAGGACAGAAAGCTGGTTGAAAGAGCAAAAGGCCTTTTGATGGAAGTTAAAAGCCTGTCTGAAAGGGATGCCTACAAATATATGCAAAGAAAGAGCATGGATAACTGTGTACCGATAGCAAGGGTTGCCCGCCAGATTATTACTTCTTTAAAGAAATAGGTTCAATGGTGTATACAATATTCATACAATGCAGGCATTGATTTTCAGATATATTGTGTTATACTAGCAACAATAATGATTTTTGAGGGCAACGACGTCCTTAAAAGACCAGTTTTTAACATGGTCTTTTGGGGGCGTTTTTTGTTTTTCTTTGGAGGGTGTGTATTCTGGAAATTTTTAGCAAAGAAGAGGTTTTGGAAAAAGCCAAAGAGTACAATGTGAAATTTATTCGCCTGCAGTTTACCGATATATACCTGTATCCTGACCCGACCACCTTTGAAATATTACCCTGGCGTCCGCTGGGAGAATATATTTTCAATCGTTTTCTTATACTTGTAAGCACATTAACTAACTGGAAGGGAGGCATAAGAGAGGTAGAGGCCTGAAAAGGCCCTGGAGGATTTTCAATAAAAAAGCATTGACGTTTCAACGGTCCATTCTGAAAGAGGCGCTTTAGTGCTGATAACTAAGCTATATTAAAATCAAATAAAGTGATAAAAATCTCGAAAAGGGTGTGTATGTTTTATGAGTATTGGTTGGCAGAGGGCTAATGATGTTTTGGGTACAGTGAATCGCGGTAACCCGGCCGAATCAGGGTTGTGTACATTATGTCGGGCAGATTGCCAGGGGAAATGTGAAACCTTTATGTCCTGTATGCAAGGACGTAAAATGCTTTATCCCCGAGATTTCGGAACTATCACGGCAGGAAGTGACAATATCACTCATATGGGAGTTTCCTATAATTCCCTTCGTATTCAAGGTTATAACTATGGCGCCTATGGACTCGCACAAGGTCTTTCCAACGAAGCAGATGATTGTATCTTCCCCAATGTTAAAATTGAAACAGAGTTTGGTAATGAAATCAAGACAAAATCCAGGATCCCCATCTTGTCCGGCGCGTTGGGCTCCACCTTTGTTGCCGCAAAGTACTGGGAGGCTTTTGCAGTTGGTGCAGCTCTCGTGGGTTATCCAATTGTCATCGGCGAAAACGTAGTTGGGGTTGACAAAGAGTCGGTTATCGAAAACGGTAAGATTCTGAAATCGCCTGAACTCGACCGCAGAATTGATACCTATCTTCGTTATCATGATGGTTACGGCGCCATCATTGTTCAGATGAACGTTGAGGATACCCGCAACGGCGTTGCTGATTATGTCCTCGAAAAATACGGTGACAAAGTGATCATTGAACTTAAATGGGGTCAAGGCGCTAAAGATATTGGCGGCGAAATCCAGGTAACTGATCTTGAATACGCTATTTTCTTGAAAAACAGAGGCTATATCGTTGACCCGGATCCGACCCTGCCTGAAGTGCAGCAAGCATTTAAATCTGGCGCCATCCGTTCTTTTGCTCGTCATAGCCGCTTGGGCTATACCGAGCTTGCAAATTATGATCAGGTCAGAGATTCATTCATGACGGCGATTGCTGATTTAAGGAGCAAAGGTTATAAGAGAATTACTTTGAAGACCGGTTCCTATGGTATGGAAGCACTGGCTATGTCAATCAAATTTGCCACGGATGCCAAATTGGATCTTTTGACCATTGACGGTTCCGGTGGCGGTACTGGCATGAGCCCGTGGAATATGATGGAGAGCTGGGGCGTACCTGCGCTTCTACTCCATGCCAAGTCTCATGAATATGCAAGTATCCTGGCTCAAAAAGGTCAAAAAGTAGTCGACCTGGCTTTTGGCGGAGGAATTGCCAGAGAAGATCAGATCTTTAAGGCGTTGGCTCTGGGTGCTCCATTCACGAAAATGATTTGTATTGGTAGGGCAACTATGATTCCTGGTTTCTTGGGAGCCAATATCGAAGGAGTACTGAGACCTGAGCGCAAAGCAGCTGTTAATGGCAACTGGAATGAATTGGCGAAGTCTGTATCAGCAGTTGGTACAAAGGCTGAAGAAATCTTTGCAGGCTACTATGATGTTCAGAAAAAAGTCGGTGCTGATGCAATGAAGAATATTCCGTTTGGAGCAATCGCTGTTTGGACACTCGCTGATAAATTGGCAGCAGGCTTACAACAGCTTCTTGCTGGAGCTCGTAGGTTCTCCATAGCAGAAATATCCAGATTTGATCTGGCAGCTGGTAATAGAGAAACTGAGAAAGAAACAGGCATTCCTTTCATCACGGAAATTCAGGATGAATTTGCCAAAAGAATGTTAAATAGCTAATAATTTAAAGCTAGATAAATTAAAAAACAAGGTTGCGCTCCTGTAAAGGATCAGATATAATGATACAACAGTATTGGGTACGAAGAAGTACCTATCCATTAAGGCAATGATGCCCTTGACAGGTCTTGTTTTACCTGCAAAGGGCATTTTTTCTCTTTATAGTTTAATTTTAAGCAAGTATGAGCTGATTATGTCTTATAAAAGATTCAGGTGTGGCAGTGTTCTTAAGACAGGAGGCATGTACCGTGGGTGAACAGAGAGTGATCGTAATTGAAAACGATGCCACCTGGAGAAATAACATCAAGGGTATTCTGGCCAAAATGGGTTATTGGGTTATCGGAGAGGCCGAGGATGGCCAATCCGGTTTGAAAATGGTTAGGTCCAGACAACCCGACCTGGTGATTATCGAAGCTTTTTTACCTGGCTTGGACGGGCATGAAGTTGCCCAAATCATTCACGAAGATAAACTGGCTCCAGTGATTTTGATAGCTTCTTCCACCAAGCAAAATTTAATCGAAAAAGCGAAAACTGCAAAAGTATTTGCCTTTCTTATGAAACCGGAGCTTGAATACAACCTCATTCCAGCGGTTGAACTGGCCTTAACCAATTATCAGGAAATCATCAGACTGGAAAATGAAGTTAACAATTTGAAAGAAACCCTGGAAACAAGGAAGGTAATTGAAAGAGCTAAAGGTATTTTAATGGAGACCATGGGAATCACTGAAACTGACGCTTTTAAACGTATCCAGAAACAGAGTATGAATAAGCGCCTTTCTATGAGGGCTGTGGCTGAAGCGATTATACTCGCTCATAACTTATAAACCGGAGCCAACAATAAGAGCATGCCATATCAAAATTAAGCTGCGAGCATGCAGGTTGTTTAAATTGAAAAGCATGAAAGTGGTACACTGTAGTACCATACGGGCAAAGGCGCCCTTAAAAGCTGGCATTGCATTTTTAACGCCGCTTTTAAGGGTTTTCTTGTATCCTGGGGAGGGGTGAATTTGGAGCATCAGGTATTTAGGGTATAATCTGCCAAAGTACAAAACGTCTGAGCATAAATTGTTAGCGGTTGGTATCTGATAATATTTTTTGAAAGGTGGTTTATCATGGGAACTTCTGAAAAAACACAGCTTATTGAAAAGGCCAGAAATCTTGGGGTTAAGTTTATCCGTCTCCAGTTTACCGATATTTTCGGAGTTATGAAAAATGTTGCCATTACTGTTGAACAGTTAGATAAGGCGCTTGATAATGAATTGATGTTTGACGGTTCCTCCATTGATGGTTTTGCCAGAATTGAAGAATCGGATATGTACCTGCGTCCCGATATTAAGAGTTTCGCGGTATTTCCCTGGCGGCCACGGGAGGGCGGCGTAGCCCGGTTAATCTGTGATGTGTACAATCCTGACGGGTCGCCATTTGAAGGAGATCCCCGCTATTCCTTGAAAAAGGTATTGGCCGAGGCAGCGGAAATGGGTTACACTATGCAAGTTGGTCCGGAAATGGAATTCTTTTTATTTAACATGGATAAAGACGGCAGGCCAACCCTGGAAACCCATGACAGCGCCGGTTATTTTGATCTTGCCCCGGTTGACATGGGTGAAAACGCCCGCCGTGCTATGGTGCTGACCCTGGAAGAAATGGGCTTTGAAATCGAGGCATCCCACCATGAGGTGGCGCCCGGCCAACACGAGATTGACTTCAAGTATGCTGAAGCTCTGGATGTTGCTGACAAGATCATGACTTTTAAAATGGTTGTACGGACTACTGCCCAGCGCCATGGATTGCACGCTACCTTTATGCCTAAACCTATTTTCGGGATTAACGGTTCCGGCATGCATATGAATCAGTCGCTGTTTAAGGATGGGAAAAATGTCTTCTACGATCCCTCAACCCCTGATCAGTTAAGCGAAACGGCAAAATACTATATTGGCGGTCTGATGAAACACGCCCGTTCAATGGCGGCTTTAACCAATCCTACGGTTAACTCCTATAAACGTCTGGTGCCAGGTTATGAAGCTCCGGTTTACATTGCCTGGTCCGGTCGCAACAGAAGCCCGCTGATCCGTATCCCGGCCAAGCGGGGCAGTTCGACGAGGGTAGAACTTAGGAACCCTGATCCGGCTTGCAACCCGTACCTGGCTATTGCTGCTGCTTTAAAAGCTGGCCTTGACGGTATTAAGAACAAAATTCAGCCGCCGCCGCCGACCGATAAGAATATTTATCATATGACCGCGGCAGAGCGCAAAGAACTGAATATTGACAGCCTTCCGGGCAGCCTGGCGGAAGCCATGCAGGAACTGGCCAAGGACGACGTGCTCAAGAGCGCCTTAGGCGACTATGTTTTCGAAAAGTTTGTTGAAGCCAAAACACTTGAGTGGGATCATTATCGCATCCAGATTCATGCTTGGGAAGTCGATGAATACCTGACAAAGTTCTAAATTTAAAAAGTCCTCTGCCCGACGTGGGCAGAGGACTTTTTAGCAAGAAAAAACTTCAGATAGTGATGGTTATTTTTGAATTTTATGATATACTAAATGATAATTAAAAAATTCAAGAGGCAGGTACAGCGTTGTACCTCAGCCAAGGGCAATGAGGCCGGTGAGCGGGTATACATTTATATACCTCTAGTCTGGTCTTTTTTACTTACCGCCCATGGCGGACATCGTTTAAGAAAGGTGCTGGTAATGGGTGGCTGCGCTTACTAACGAAGACGTACGTAAACTTGCCAAGGAACAGGGAGTCAAGTTTGTGCGCCTGCAGTTTACAGACATTTTTGGAGTTTTGAAAAATGTTGCAATTACAGTGGAACAACTGGATAAGGCCTTGGCTGGAGAGTTGATGTTTGACGGTTCCTCTATAGAGGGTTTTGTCCGGATCGAAGAATCTGATATGTACCTGAGACCGGATCCAGCAACATTTGCTACTTTTCCCTGGCGGCCCAGGGACAGCTCAGTCGGCAGACTGATTTGCGATATTTACAATTCGGATGGCACACCCTTTTCAGGCGACCCGCGCAATGTTTTACGCAGGGCGATTAAGGAAGCTGAAGAAATGGGTTATAGCATGAATGTGGGGCCCGAACTGGAGTTTTTTCTTTTCCACCTGGATAATGATGGTAGGCCCACTACCGTTACCCAGGACAAGGCGGGCTATTTCGATCTTGCTCCAATAGATCTCGGGGAGAATGCCCGGCGTGATATGGTTTTAATTATGGAGGATATGGGCTTTGAAATAGAGGCATCGCATCACGAGGTGGCTCCAGGTCAGCACGAAATTGATTTTAAATACTCGGATGCTTTAAGTACGGCAGACAAGATTGTAACCTTTAAATATATAGTACGAACCACAGCCCAGCGGCATGGCCTGCACGCCAGCTTCATGCCCAAACCGGTTTTTGGCATTGCCGGTTCCGGGATGCATATGAACCAATCTCTGACAAGAAATGGGGAAAATGCCTTTTATGATCCATCAGCGAAGGATGGTTTGAGTGAGGACTGTCTCTACTATGTTGGCGGTCTGCTCAAACATGCCAGCGCCATTACGGCTATTGCCAACCAGAGCGTTAATTCTTATAAACGCCTTGTATCAGGCTATGAGGCCCCCGTATATGTTGCCTGGTCCGCGCAAAACCGGAGTCCGCTGATCCGGATTCCCGCCAAGCGGGGTTTGTCCACACGTGTTGAACTGCGCAGCCCCGACCCTGCCTGCAACCCTTATCTGGCTCTAGCGGTAAGCCTTAAAGCGGGTTTGGACGGCATAAAGAATAAGATTACACCACCTGCTCCCTGTAACCGGAATATTTATGAAATGACCTCGCGCGAGAGAGCCCAAATAGGTATAGGAAACCTGCCTGGGAGCCTTTATGAGGCCATGCAGGAGCTGGAAAAGGATACAGTTATCCGTGAAGCACTAGGAGAACACGTGTTTAATCGGTACCTGGAAGCCAAGCGGATTGAATGGGATCGCTACCGGAGCCAGGTTCACCCCTGGGAGTTGGAAGAATACCTGCCTAAGTTTTAAACTTCATTGCACCGATACGTTCCCAGGAAGTGGTAATTTAATATTCGGGTACAGTGTTGTATCCATATAAAGTTTGGCAATGAAGCCTATACTACAGTCACGGTGTTTTGACACGCCTGTAGTTAGGCTTTTTTCTTTTTATACCTTGTTTTTAGTTTTATGCAAGCGACACAGGGAGGGGAATATTTTGCAACATAATGGACGCCATGGACTACCCCCGAAACAGGGTCTGTACGACCCGCGATTTGAGCATGACGCCTGCGGTATGGGTTTTGTCGCCAATATCAAGGGAAAAAAATCACACGAAATTGTCAATATGGCGATAAAAGTCCTCATTAATCTGGACCACCGGGGGGCCAGGGGTGCAGAGCTCAACTCCGGTGACGGCGCCGGCATCCTGATGCAAATCCCGCATGGCTTCTTCGAAAAGGAATGCGCCAAGCTGGAAATCAGTCTGCCTCCGGAGGGCAACTACGGCATAGGCATGCTTTTCCTGTCCCACGACCGGATTAAAAGGGAAAAATGCGAGCAGCTGCTTGAAAATATCATCCGTGAGGAGGGGCAGACGCTACTGGGTTGGCGGGATGTCCCGATCAACGATTCCACCCTCGGTGAGACGGCAAGGTTGGCCCAACCATACATTCGACAGGTAATAGTTGCCAGAAATCCGGAACTCAAGGACCAACTGGCCTTTGAGCGTAAGCTTTATGTGATCCGCAAGAGGGCTGAAAATGAGACGCGTCGCAGTTGTCTGGATGAAAGAGACACCTTCTACTTCGCCAGCTTCTCTTGCCGGACGATCGTTTTCAAGGGTATGCTTGTTCCCGATCAGGTTCATGAATATTACCTTGATCTCAATGATCCCTCTGTGGAATCGGCCCTGGCTCTGGTCCATTCCCGGTTCAGCACGAATACCTTTCCGAGTTGGGAGCGGGCCCACCCCTATCGTTATGTGATCCACAACGGAGAAATCAACACCTTGCGCGGCAACATCAACTGGATGCACACCCGCCAGTCCATGTGCGAGTCGGAGTTATTCGGCGAGGATATGGCCAAGATTTTTCCGGTTATCGATACCGACGGCAGTGACTCGGCCATGTTTGACAACTGCCTGGAATTTCTTGCACTGAACGGCCGGACGTTGCCCCATGCCGCCATGATGATAATCCCGGAGCCCTGGAGTAACCATGAGAGTATGAGTGACGATAAAAAGGCGTTTTATGAATACCACAGCTGTATGATGGAACCGTGGGACGGACCTGCTTCCATTGGATTTACCGACGGCTCCATTATAGGCGCGGTTCTCGACCGTAACGGGCTGAGGCCTTCCCGCTACTATGTCACCAAGGACGACTTGATTGTACTGGCTTCGGAAGTCGGGGTGCTGGATATCCCGCCTGAAGATGTGGTGCTCAAGGAGCGCCTTCGCCCTGGCCGCATGCTGCTGGTGGATACCATAGAGGGACGCATTATCAGTGACAATGAACTGAAGCAGCGCATGGTGGCGGAGCACCCTTACCGCCAGTGGCTGGACCAATACTTAGTCGGCCTGGAGGACCTGCCGGAGGTGGCTGTCCCTGAACATGAGCCCGAGACAATGCTGCAGCGGCAGCAGGCTTTCGGCTATACTTTTGAGGACCTGGTTAAAGTTCTGGAGCGCATGGCTAAAGATGCGGTGGAACCGGTGGGCTCAATGGGCAACGACGCTTCGCTGGCGGTGCTGTCGGAAAACCCCCAACTGTTGTACTACTATTTTAAGCAGTTGTTTGCCCAGGTGACCAACCCTCCCATTGACTCTATTCGTGAGGAAATCATTTTTGCGGTTGGAACCACCATCGGCTCTGAAAAGAACCTGGTCAAACCGGAGCCGGACAACTGCCAAAAAATCAGGTTAAAGGCGCCTATCCTGACGAATGCAGAATTGGCAAAAATCCGTCATCTGAAACTCGACGGCTTCAAAACAGTAACCCTGTCCATACTTTTCAAGGTGGAGGAAGGGAGCCACAGTCTGGAAATGGCCATGGATGAGCTATGCTCTGCAGCTGATCGGGCTATTGAAGGTGGCGCTAACTTGTTGATTTTATCTGACCGCGGGGTAGATGCGGAGCACGCCCCTGTACCGGCCTTGCTGGCCGTGGCAGGTTTGCACCACCACCTGATCAGGGAAAAGACCCGTACCTGCGTCAGCCTCCTGCTGGAATCGGGTGAACCGCGTGAAATCCACCACTTTGCGGTATTGCTCGGCTACGGCGCCAGCGCCGTCAATCCCTACCTGGTCTTTGAGACCCTGGAAAATATGAGCGAGCAGGGGATGCTGACCGGCCTGACTGCCAAAGAAGCCCTCGAAAATTACGTCAAGGCGGCTATCAAGGGTGTGGTTAAGGTAGCATCAAAGATGGGTATATCAACCATTCAGAGCTACTGCGGCGCCCAGGTTTTTGAGGTTGTCGGCATTCATCAGTCAGTTATTAACAAGTATTTTACCGGGACTTCCTCGCGTGTGGGAGGGGTGGCTCTGGCCGAGATTGCCCAGGAGGTCAAGCTTCGCCACCAACGGGCTTTTACCTACGACTATGACCTCACCCTTGATTCCGGCTCCAACTATCAGTGGCGTAATGACGGGGAAGACCACTTGTATAACCCACAGACCATTGTAACTTTGCAGCAAGCTTGTCGCAACGACGACTATGATTTGTTTAAGAAATACTCAGGGCTGGTAAACGCCCAAAATACCAGTTTGAGAAGATATCTGGAATTCAAAAAAGACCGGACACCGGTCCCGCTCGACGAGGTCGAACCGGTAGAAATAATCTGCCGGCGGTTCAAAACCGGGGCCATGTCCTTTGGCTCTATCAGCCAGGAAGCTCATGAAACCATGGCCATCGCCATGAACCGCCTCGGCGGTAAAAGCAATACCGGCGAAGGTGGGGAAGATCCGGCGCGTTATAAGATCCTGCCTAACGGAGATTCAACCTGTAGCGCGACTAAACAAGTGGCTTCGGGCAGGTTTGGTGTAACCAGCGAATACCTGACTAACGCCAGCGAAATACAGATTAAGATGGCGCAGGGGGCCAAGCCGGGCGATGGCGGCCAACTGCCGGGACGTAAAGTCTACCCCCTGGTAGCCAAAGTCAGGGGGACCACGGCCGGAGTAGGGTTAATCTCCCCCCCGCCGCACCACGATATATATTCTATTGAGGATCTGGCCCAATTAATCCACGACTTGAAAAATGCCAATCCCAGTGCCAGGATTAATGTCAAGCTTACTTCAGAGGTAGGTGTCGGCACAATCGCCGCCGGGGTCGCCAAGGGAAAGGCTGACGTCGTGTTGATCAGCGGTTTTGACGGGGGTACGGGAGCGTCACCCCGCACTAGCACGAACCATGCCGGACTCCCCTGGGAGTTGGGTGTGGCAGAAACACATCAGACCCTGGTAATGAACAACCTGCGCGACAGGATTGTGGTGGAAACGGACAGTAAGTTGATGACCGGACGGGACATCGCCATGGCCGCCTTGCTTGGCGCGGAAGAATATGGTTTTGCAACGGCGCCTCTGGTCGTGATGGGTTGTGTGATGATGCGCGTGTGCACCCTTGACACCTGCCCGTGCGGTATTGCCACCCAGAACCCGGAACTGCGCAAGAATTTTAAGGGCAAGCCGGAACATGTAATCAGCTTCATGCGCTTTATTGCTCAGGAGTTGCGGGAAATTATGGCTCAATTGGGCTTCCGCACAGTCAACGAAATGATCGGCCGCACGGATGTACTTGAGCAAAAAGATGGGAGCAAGCATTGGAAGGCTAAAGGTTTGGACCTGTCGGGTCTTCTCCGCCAGCCCAATGTTCCGGCTAGCATCGGCAGATATTGTCGCACCAAACAGTACCATGCCTTAGAAAAATCTCTGGACAGACAAGTACTTTTGGACCTGTGCCAGTCTGCTTTAGAGTGCGGCGAACCTGTAGAAGCCAAACTGCCGATTAATAATACCAACCGCGTGGTCGGCACCATCCTGGGCCATGAGGTCACCAAACGCTACGGTGGCGACGGGTTGCCGGAAGACACAATCCGTTTGTCTTTCGAGGGTTCGGCCGGCCAAAGCTTCGGTGCTTTTGTCCCACGGGGTATCACCATGACTCTGGCGGGTGACACCAACGATTATCTGGGCAAGGGCCTTTCCGGTGGCAAGCTGATTGTATTTCCACCAGCCGGGGCGACATTTGTACCTGAGGAAAATATAATTACCGGCAACGTGGCTTTATACGGTGCCACTTCCGGTGAGGCATACGTCTGCGGTGTGGCCGGTGAGCGCTTCTGTGTCCGAAACAGCGGTGTGAACGCCGTAGTGGAAGGGGTCGGCGATCACGGCTGCGAATACATGACCGGCGGTCGCGTGGTCGTGCTGGGCACAACCGGCCGTAATTTTGCAGCCGGCATGTCAGGCGGGATTGCTTATGTGCTCGATGAGGACGGGACCTTCTCCGGGCGTTGCAACAAAGGGATGGTTGATTTAGAAAAGCTTGATGATGCCGGTGAGCTTGAGGAAGTATGGGAAATGATTCACCGGCACTGGAAATACACCGGAAGCCAAAAAGCCGGGGCGGTCCTGGACAGCTGGCAGCAGATGTCGCCAAAATTTGTCAAGGTAATACCCGTAGATTACAGGCGCATGCTTGGGTCCATCAAGCGCGCTCATCAGAAGGGCCTAAGCGGCGAAGAAGCGATTATGGTTGCCTTTGAAGAAAACGTAAAAGACGTGTCTAGAGTCAGCGGTAACTAGCGACGATATATGTTTAGGGGGATGAATCATGGGTAAGCTGAACGGATTTTTAGAATATGACCGGATACTCCCGGAGGACCGCGCTCCAACGGAGAGGGTCAACGACTGGAACGAATTCCATTATAAGTTGTCTGAAGAAACTCTGCAGGAACAGGGTGCGCGCTGCATGAACTGCGGCACACCATTCTGCCACAGCGGGATTATGATCAACGGGATGGTATCAGGCTGTCCCAACCACAACCTCAATCCCGAGTGGAACGACCTGGTCTACCGGGGGCTGTGGCAAGAAGCCCTGAAACGCCTTTTAAAAACCAATAGTTTTCCTGAGTTTACCGGGCGGGTCTGCCCTGCTCCCTGCGAAGGAGCCTGCGCTGCGGGACTGGCCGTAAAGCCTGTTGCCTCTAAAACAATCGAATGCGCTATTATCGACAAGGCTTTCGAAGAAGGCTGGATTGTGCCCAGACCGCCTGCCAAGCGAACCGGCAAGAAGGTTGCCGTGATTGGCTCCGGACCCTCCGGCCTGGCCTGTGCGGACCGGCTCAATAGAGCAGGCCACTGGGTAACCGTTTTTGAGCGTGCCGACCGGGTGGGCGGACTCCTGATGTATGGTATCCCAAATATGAAGCTGGATAAAAGGGTGGTGCAGCGGCGAGTTGACCTGATGACTGAAGAGGGCGTGACGTTCATAACCGGTACGGAAGTCGGACGGGACTATCCTGCCGCACAGCTGCGCCAGGATTTCGACGCGGCGGTCCTGTGCGGCGGGGCGACCAAACCAAGGGATTTACCACTTGAAGGTAGAAATTTAAAGGGTATACATTTCGCGGTGGATTTTCTTAAGGCTAATACAAAAAGCCTGTTGGACTCCAACCTCACCGACGGCAACTTTATTTCTGCAGAGGGTAAGGACGTGATTGTCATCGGCGGCGGGGATACCGGCACTGACTGTGTTGCCACAGCAATACGCCACAAGTGCAATAGTGTCAGCCAGCTGGAAATAATGACCATGCTGCCACTGGAGCGCGGTGAGCATAACCCCTGGCCCGAATTCCCCAGGATTTACAAAGTGGACTATGGTCAGGAAGAAGCCGCGTTCCTATATGGTGAAGATCCGCGGCATTACTGCACCACCTCCAAAAAATTCGTTGGGGATGAAAACGGTAAGGTAAAAGAAGTGCACACCGTTGAAGTGGAATGGGTTAAAGATGACCGGGGCCGCAACATCCCACGTGATATTCCAGGCACCGAAAAATTATGGCCGGCCCAACTGGTGCTATTGGCAATGGGCTTTATTGGTCCGGAAGATGGCCTTTTAAGCCAACTTGGTGTGGCACGTGATGGGCTTTCCAACGCCAGTGCCGAATATGGCAAATATACCACCAACGTAGAAGGAGTATTTGCCGCCGGTGACATGCGCCGGGGGCAGAGCCTGGTGGTCTGGAACATAAACGAAGGACGTGGGGCAGCCAGAGAGTGTGATCGCTTTCTGATGGGTACGACCGGTCTGGTCTAAATAATATCAAAATTCAAAAATAAGAGCCGGTAAAAATTAACTTTTACCGGCTCTTATAATAATGATATGGTTAAAGGTAATTCAAGCATATGCCGCTGAAGCGCACCCACAGAGTACGAAATTATTGTGCATCCATGAATTGTCCATTATTTAAATATCACCTGGGAGGTTGTTTGCAAGCCGGAGGGCGCTTCCTGATTTGCTTATGGGTAGGCGGGGTGCAAAATTTATGGTAGAATTTAAAGAAACCCGCCTCTACCGGGGCGTCAGCTGGAGGTCTGATTTTGAAGAGCACACTTGCTGTTCTTGTTGTCAATAAACCGGGTGTACTGGCACGCATATCCGGTCTCTTAAGCCGGAGGGTCTTTAATATTGAAAGCATTACCGCTGGCTATACCGAGCAGCCGGATGTTACCCGTATAACCCTGGATGTAAACGGCGACACGCAAATCCTGGATCAGGTCATGAAGCAGTTGTCCAAGCTGATTGATGTGATTAAAATCGTTGAAATCAAGTCTGAAGTTTCGGTGGACCGCGAACTGGCTCTGATTAAAGTCAGGGCGGAGTCAAACCGCCGCTCTGAAATTGTCAATCTGGTCACGGTTTTCAGGGCCAATATTATTGACGTCAGCAGGGAAACCATGGTTATCGAAATTCTGGGTGACGAAAAGAAAATAGACGCTTTCTGTGAAGTACTGCAGGATTTTGGCATTGTAGAAATAGTCCGGACTGGAAAGGTTGTCCTCTCGCGAGGTCCGGGCGCGGTAAAGGATTAGCTTGTGATATTGACATAATAGAAGCTATAGTGTATATAATATGGTATATATGTTCTATGCAGCTTCGTGGGGGAGGACCGCCTGTGTCCCAGGTAAAGAGAGTCATGATTAGCTTGCCCGAACCGCTTCTGGAAGAAGTGGATGGGATTGCAGCCGCCGAGCAGCTAAACCGTAGTGAATTTATCCGCGAGGCCATGAAGCTTTATATTTCGGAGCGCAAAAGGCGACTTTTAAGGGAACAGATGAAAAGAGGATACCTGGAAATGGCAAAAATTAACCTGTCCCTGGCGCTTGAGCACTACCGCCTTGAAGCAGAGGTATCACGTATTTACGAGCTCCCATTTCCGGGGGTAAAGTAAATATGCTGATCCGGAGGGGAGATATTTATTTTGCGGATTTAAGCCCGGTTGTCGGCTCCGAACAAGGTGGTACCAGACCGGTGCTTATTATTCAGAATGATATCGGCAATCAGTACAGCCCCACTACTATTGTGGCGGCCATAACCGCCAGTATTGAAAAACCCAAACTGCCGACTCATGTCGAGATGCCGGCAGGGCCAGGGGGCCTTGAAAAAAACTCAGTCATTCTACTTGAGCAAATCAGGACCATCGACAAAAGCAGGTTGATGGAGAAGGTGAGCGCTCTGGATGGTGAAATGATGGTCAGGGTCAACCAAGCCGTTGAAATCAGCCTCGGGCTGGTTGACTTATAAGGCTAAGCACCGTATGGGATGCAACAATAAAACCTTTGCCGGACTCGGCAAGGGTGTTTTAGTTTATGGGCGTGGGTGTTCAGTTTCATCCCGAGGAGATGTGGGAGCAGGACCCGGTACCTTAACTTATTAGGGGTTTGTACAATATTCAATTAATTATATATAATGGAAGGAAGTAGATACAGTGCTGGCCATAGTGGGCGGAAAAATTATAACGATGGCAGGGCCTGTCATTGACAGGGGCACAGTCCTGGTAGACGGGGATAAAATAATCAGTGTGGTGGAGGGAGTTATCGTTCCTTCCGGCGCTGAGGTTGTAAATGTTTCAGGAAAGATTGTTATGCCAGGGCTAATTGACGCCCACAGCCACGTGGGTATTGTGGAGGAAATTTTCCAGGAGGAGGGAGATGACTGCAACGAGAGTACCGACCCGGTGACTCCCCACCTGCGGGCAATTGACGCCATAAATCCAGCCGATCTTGGTTTTCGTGACGCGCTGGCGGGTGGTGTCACCACCGTAGTAACGGGGCCGGGCAGCGCTAATATCATCGGCGGAGAAATGGTGGTCATGAAAACATATGGGACCGTTGTAGATGAGATGATTGTCCGCTTCCCAGCCGGACTAAAGGCGGCGCTGGGGGAGAACCCCAAGCGCAGTTACGGTCCTGATAAAAAAATGCCAGCCACCCGCATGGCCGCGGCGGCGCTCTTAAGGGAGGCGCTGACCAAGGCCCAAAATTATTTAACAAAAGCTTCCCCCGAAAAGGACCTGAAAATGGAGTCACTGGCCAGGGTGCTAAAGCGGGAGGTGCCGTTGCGCGTGCACGCTCATCGGGCTGACGACATCATGACCGCTGTCCGAATTGCCGATGAGTTCGGGGTTAGGCTGGTGATTGAACATTGCACGGAAGGGCATCTGGTGGCTACGCAATTGGCTGCCAAAGGTATACCTGCTGTGGTTGGACCGATTATCACCAATCGAGTAAAGGTGGAAATGCAGGGTATTACCCTAGAGACGGCAGCGGTTCTGGCTGCTGCAGGAGTTACCTTCGCCATTATGACCGACCATCCGGCGGTTCCTATTCAGTACCTGGCAGCTTCAGCTGCCCTGGCCAAAAAAGGGGGGTTGTCCGCGGAGCAGGCGCTGCAAGCTGTGACTATTAGCGCCGCCGCCATCCTTGGACTGGACGATCGCCTGGGAAGTATCGAGCCAGGCAAAGATGCAGATATTGTCATTTGGGACGGCTATCCCCTGGATATTTCAGCCCGGGTCGAGCAGGTTTTTATAGGGGGGCAAAGGTGTTTCTAGTAAAATTGAGAAATAAAGTAAATTAAGGAATTAAATGATTTAATTGTATTCTAGGAAGGAATTTGCTAGCGCGTGTCGTAATTACATATTGGGAGCATTATACTGTTATGTTATTAGATGTAATACTATGTTGAGAGGTGACGAAATGATGTCAGAGCCCCTGAATATTTTGATTGTTGATGACCAACCCGGGGTGCGTTACCTACTCGATATTGTAATCAGGGAAGTGGGGCACCGCGTGTATACTGCCCGCAACGGCCTGGAAGCTATAGAGATTGCTAAATCAAGCCATCCAGACTTGATTTTCATGGATGTACGGATGCCTCTGATGGGGGGGCTTGAGGCGCTTGGTGAAATTAAAGCAATGATTCCCGAAACCGAGGTGATTATCATGACAGCGTACGGGTCAGAGGAAACCGTTACCCGAGCCATGGAAGGGGGGGCACTGTGCTGCATTGCCAAGCCCTTTGACGTTGAGAAAATCAAGGGACTTCTGGAGAAGCTGGAGTGGAAGCAGGGGAGCTATAAAGAAAATAAAGAAACCTTGTTTAAAGGATATGCTTAATCTTAATTGTCCCTCCTGGTGGAGGGTTTTGTTCTTTTATGGTGAATTATAGTAATTGGGGATTGCCCCCTGGAGGCAAAGGTTATAATATTGATAATATCATGCCTTAGGCGTCATATACTGGAGTGAAAAGATTGCTTTCTATGATCACGAAGTCGCCGGAAGAAACAGCCCGGATTGGGCTGATGCTGGGATCATTTCTAAGAGCCGGCGACATAGTCTGCCTGCAAGGGGAGCTTGGCGCCGGAAAAACCTGTTTTGCTAAAGGGGTGGCCCGCGGCATGGGTATTGAAGGCCCGGTGACCAGTCCCACATTTACCCTTGTTAATGAATACCACGGGGAGCTGACGCTTTATCACCTGGATGTCTACCGCCTTAACGGCTCCGATGATATGGACGACCTGGGTTATGAAGAATTTTTTTACGGAGATGGGGTAACGCTGGTGGAATGGGCTGAACGGGTGAGGGAAGTTCTTCCAGAGGAAAGGTTGGATATTTTTATAGACAGGGGTACTGAAGGAGACGAATGCAGGGAAATCAGGATAATCCCGTGTGGCGATAGGTACCGGCTGCTGGTTGAGGAGTTGATGGCTGTTGTATGTTCTAGGAATTGAGTCCGCCACGCCGGTGGCCTCTGTCGCGGTAGCCGGCCAGGGGGGGATCCTGGCTGAACGGATGGTGTTAAACAGGCGGACACATTCCGTAAACCTCCTGCCCATGCTCAAGGCTGTGTTGGAGGAGTCAGAGATCGACCGCCGGAAGCTGATCGGCATAGCGGTTTCAGGTGGCCCTGGTTCTTTCACAGGATTGCGAATCGGCATGAGCACCGCCAAGGCACTGGCCTGGGTCTGGGGGCTACCGGTGGTGGGCATTTCAACCCTAGCGTCATTGGCGCATCCCCTGACCGGGGGTGGCGGCCTGGTCTGTCCCATACTTAACGCCCGCAAAAACGAGGTTTATACCGCCATATATGATTGCCAGAGCGAGGTTGTAAATTGTCTCCAGGAGCCTATGGCTATAGGACCGTTGCAGTTGGCCGAAATTCTCTTGGGCTACATGAGACCGGTGACCTTTTTGGGTGACGGAGTCCCTGTTTATGGCTCCCAGTTGCGGGACGCCCTGGGCAGCATAGCCCGTCTGGCGCCTCTGGCCGCGAGCTTTCCCAGGGGTGCGGCAGTAGCGGAACTGGGTTTGGCCGCCTTGCAGGAGGGCCGTGGTATAGACCCGTCTGCCCTGCTACCCGAGTACATCAGGCTTTCCGAGGCAGAGTTAACCTGGCAGAGAAAAAATTGTCCAGGGGGTTAAATACTTGGAGCTCATTTTTGAAAGAATGTGCCTAGAACACTTAAACCAGGTACTGGAAATAGAAGAGGCTTCCTACCCTGCGCCCTGGTCCTACTATGCTTTCGCTTACGAGCTTCTGCAGAATAACATGGCCCAGTACATCGTGGCCCTGACCGGGCAGAAGGTGGTGGGTTATTGCGGGATGTGGCTAATTCTGGACGAGGCTCATATTACCAACGTGGCGGTCCACCCGGACTACCGGCAGAAAAATATCGGCAAGTCGTTGATGCTGGAAATGATCAATTTGGCGGTGCAAAACGGCTCCACCGGGATGACCCTGGAAGTCCGCCCCACCAATACCGCAGCCAGGCGGCTTTACGAGCAGCTGGGCTTTGAGGAAAAAGGCCGTCGCAAGAGATACTATACGGATAATAACGAGGATGCCATTATCATGTGGAAAAATAACCTGGCCGACATGGGAGAATGTTCAACTTCATAATTGTCAATTAGCCGGCTTAACAGCCGGCTTTTTTTTTGTGATATAATTTATCAGGTATTTGTCACAAAAAAGCCGTTGTCTCTGTTTTAATAAATGAAAGCCAAAGCACCAGGGAGGTACAGGATGGCCCTGCAGTCGAAAGCAGATAAGCCCAAAAGCAGCCATAACGGCTTTAGAGAGCTTTTTGACCGCCACTACCCGGCTATCTGTCGCCACCTCACCTGTCTTCTGGGCAGCCGCGCCGCCGCGGAGGACGTTGCCCAGGAAACGTTTATCAGGCTTTATCAGACACCTCCCCCCGAACCAGCAAATCTGGGAGGTTGGCTGGCCAGAGTTGCGACCAACCTCGCTTATAACCACCTGCGCAGTGAGCATAGCAGGTGTCGTCGCGAGGTGGGCGCCGGTCTTGCCGAGGTAGCGGTTGAGGCCGGACCGGAGGAATCGCTGGTGCGAGGTGAGGAAATTGCCTTGACCAGGCGGGTCTTGGAACAACTTCATCAAAGGGACCGCGCCTGCCTGCTACTCAGGTTTTCCGGCATGGATTATGCCGGGATCGCCCGTGCCACCGGTATAAAAGAGACCTCAGTGGGTACTGTGCTGGCCAGGGCCCGCGCCAAATTCAAGGTCGAATACATCAATCTCAAGGGAAGTGATTGAGGTGCGTTGTTATGATGCCGGTACCCTGCAGGCTTTCCTGGACGGGGAAGTTTACGAAGCTGACAGGAAACAGCTGGAAGAGCACCTGCTGGCCTGTGATGAATGCAGCTCGATAGTAGAGCGTCTAAGAGATAATCAAACCTTCGCCAACGCCAAGCTAACCGGTTATTCCCATTCGCTGACCAGCGCCTCTGTTGACACAGGTCTGGCCTGGAACAGGTTTAGCAGTGGCAAGTTGAAGGATCGGACCGCCTCGCACCGTAGGAAAGGAGTGCTTAACATGTTTGCAAGATACCGTTCAGCTGCCGTTGCGGCAGTCTTTGTTCTGGCCATAGCTACAAGCTTCAGTTTTGGTTCCGTCCGCTCTGCGGCAAGTGAACTGCTGAGTATTTTCCGGGTTGAGCAGGTAAAAACAGTAAGTATTACTCCTGAGGATATGGCCAATATTGAAAGAAGTATTCGCGAGGGCGCCGGGCAAGTGGATATTGAACATATCGGCCAGTTTGAGTTCAGCGGCAAGGCCGAGACTTCCAGGGTAACTCAGGCTGAAGCTGCTGCAGCCCTGGATTTTCAGCTCAGGTTGCCCGCTGTTTTGCCTGAGGGGTTCCAGGTCCAGGAATTTAATAAAACCACCGGTGTAACCATGAACCTTACCCTGGATACCACCAGCACCAATGAGATACTAAAATCACTTGGCAGCAGCAAGTTACTGCCTGACGAACTTAACGGCAAGATGTTCGCGGTCAAAATTCCGGCCACCGTACAGGCCTTATATGCCGGGGCCAACGATAGCCGGGTCATGATGTGGCAAGGGCGGAGTCCCGAACTGCTGGCCCCGGGTTCGGATGTGGCAGCTATCCGGGACGCGCTTTTAGACCTGCCGTTCCTGCCGGATAGCCTGCGCAGGCAGTTGGCGGCAGTTAACGACTGGCAGCATACCATCCTGGTGCCTGATGTGGGTGGATCATCACAAGAAGTTAGCGTGGCTGGCCAGCAGGGTGTATTTATAACGTCAAGCGCCGGCGAGAATCATCACGAGCGAGGCAACATCAATAGCTTAATATGGCAAGAAGATGGCGTTGTATATGTCATCTCCGGCAGCCTGAACCTGGAACAGGCTCAACAAATGGCTGCATCAATTAAATAATGAGCAAGACCAGAAAAAAGTACTTGAATAAGCCCGGGGAGTGGCCCAAGTTTAAAATGGCGTTCCCCGGCTTTCTGGTGTCCTGGATGACCTTTGTGATAATGCAGGTGTGAATTAATGTGAAACATTTTGTGCAACAAGAGCGTCATGCCGACCGCATCTACAGACAGCCATCCGGCAGCTACGCGCTATTTGATCTTTGCTGCAAGCTACGCACGCGCTAAGGAACGCACCCAGGTGCTACGTTCGCTCCGGATAACCCCAAGCCCGCAAGTCAAGCCTTTTCGAGAACACTTTTAGAGACAGGAGACGGTTCTCATTGCCTACCATAGTCAGATGCAGACAATGAGAATTGTCCCCCATTGCTCCCATTGCTAACTTAAATGTCTGCTTGAAAGGAGTGTTGGCCGGTTTGATCCTGGAGACAAACAACCTGACCAAGATGTACGGCAGTAAAACCGGTTGTAGTGATATCTGCCTGGCGATTAATAAGGGACAAATCTTCGGTTTTCTCGGTCCCAACGGAGCGGGTAAAAGCACTTTGGTTAAGATGCTGGTGGGGCTTCTTTTTCCCACCTCCGGTTCAGCCTTGGTCCTGGGGCAGCCGCTGGGAGACCTGGAGGCCAGGCGTAAGACAGGCTTTTTGCCTGAGAATTTTCGCTACCAAGAGTGGCTGACCGGTGAAGAGCTGCTTTCCTTCCATGCTTCTCTCTATAAGATGGCCGGGGAGGAAAAAAGGAGGCGCATACCAGCTGTCCTGGGACAGGTGGGGCTGGGCAGCAAGGGCAAGCAGAAAATTGGCTCCTACAGCAAAGGCATGCAACAGCGGCTCGGTCTGGCCTGCGCTTTACTGCCCGATCCGGACCTGGTATTCCTGGATGAGCCCACTTCAGCGCTGGATCCTCTGGGTAGGCGTGAGGTGCGCGAGATTATGCTGGATCTGCGCAGCCGTGGTAAAACGGTATTCTTAAACAGCCATCTGCTCAGTGAGGTCGAAATGATCTGCGACCGGGTGGCCATAATCAAACAGGGCAGGATCGTGGCCTCAGGTACTATGGAGGAACTACTGGTGGATACGGTAGAAGTGGAAATGCAGGCAGAAGGTCTAAGCCCACCGCTGATTAACGAACTTGCCACCTTGGGCAGGTCGTGCAGTGTCAACGGGGGTCTGATCAGGCTAACGCTGGGATCACGGGAGGAGATACCATCCCTTGCCGCAGCGGTGGTCCGCTCCGGCGCTCACCTGTACAGCCTGCAGACAAAGCATAATTCCCTGGAGGACCTGTTCGTAAACCTAATTCAGGGAGGAGGAGAAATAGATGCTGGCAGTAGCCCTGTTGACCATTAAAGAAGTGATACGCCGGCGTATCCTTCTGGTAACCTTAATTTTGACGGTGGTCTTCCTGGCACTTTACGCTACCGGGGTTCACTATGGTTACCCGGATATGGTTAACCACGCCGGACCGCTTCAAGGGCTCATGGCGGCCCAGTTTTTAGCTCTGGGCCTTTACTTCGGCAGCTTCATCATAGCCTTTTTGGGAGTAATGGCCGCCGTTGGGTCTATTTCTGGGGAAATTGAAAACGGTACCATTTTCGCTATCATACCCAGGCCGGTAAGACGCTGTGAAATTATACTGGGTAAGTATCTGGGCTACGGGTTGGTCCTGTCTGCTTTTGCGAGCCTTTTTTACATAGCGGTGCTGGTTATAATACGCTGGAATACCGGCATGAGTGTACCGGTCCGGTTGGGGGCGTTGGGGCTTTTTTGTCTCCAGCCATTGGTCCTGCTGGCGGTGACCCTGCTGGGGACCACCTTTCTGTCCACCCTGGCCAACGGTGTGGCCTCCTTCATGCTTTACAGCGTTGGATTCGTGGGTGGGATGCTGGAGCAAATTGGCCACCTGGCGGGGAGTCAGGTGCTTGTTAAAATTGGCATATTTTCCAGCCTGGTGATGCCGGTCGACGCCATTTACAGGAAAATCGTCTACAACCTACTGTCAGCACCAGGGGTATCATTCTCCGCCTATATGATGGGTCCCTTTGGGGCAGGTTCGGAACCAAGCGTATGGATGTTGTTTTATACCGGGCTTTATCTGCTGTTTTTTCTGGCTATGGCCGTACGTGTGTTTTCCAGGAGAGATATCTAGTTAAAAGCAATACAAAATTAACAGACATATCCTCTAGCGAGCTATTTTTGTTCGTAATACAATTGAAGAGTTGTTAGAAAACATGGCCCGGAAGTTAAAGTTACTTACGGCCATTTTTTTATGCTCTAATATCCATCTGAACTCCACAATGATACAGATCTGATTTCAGTAATGCAGATATGAATCGAATTTTCCCGGTATGATCCATCTGACAGTCGGCGGCGCCACTGCAGAACTCCTCGGAATACCTGGTTTATTCCCACCATGAGGTTTGATTCCCCAGGGTAATTCCCTTTAAGTTACAGGCACAGCTATTGCATATTTTAGATAATATCAAAAATTCTGTAGCCTTTTTTAAGGACAGGCATACTCGCCAACTTCGAGCACACTTGGATGAGTCTCTTTCAGAAAGTTAACAGCAACATTTTGTCATGCCTTTTTAAGAGCAGGAAGCGAAGTGTGTCTTTGCATGATATTTTGAATGCAATTTATCAATAGAATAATTGTTCTATTTAAAGGGGGAACACAAGCTGCTGCTGCCTCACCATCTATGTGCATATTCTGGTTGACCTGCTCGATGGGAATATTCTCCTTTGGCGCCTCCAACGTTTGGGCGGTTCCCACCGATGTGGCTCCTTACGGACAGGCCGGGGGTGTCGGTGGGGTTTACAGTTTCGTCGGCAATTTCGGCTCTCTGCTGGGCCCGATAGTTACAGGCGTCATCGTAGATACAGCTTTTGGTTACAACGGCGCCTTGATTGTTATGTGTGTTTTGTCAGCACTTGGCGCTCTCCTATATATGACCGCCAAATACGAACGGTTAGAACCCAAATATTAAAGTTTGCTGTCGCTTACACCTCTTGAGGGGCTGGGGGTAGGCTCGAAGGCTTTTCCCCAGCCCCTTTTTCCTCAAGTTTAACAAACCAGGAGGGACGGAAATGAAAGCGATACTGATCGGAGTTGCGGTACTGGTAGTGTTAACGATCAGCTACTTGCGGGGACGTTCTAAGCTGAGAGAGGTGGAACAAGCAGACCAACATTTCACCGAAAAGTTTCAGATCGATGAATTGCTGGGTTCCGTTTCCTACCAAGGGGGGTTTCCCCAGATTCCCCGACCGACTCCCCTTAAAGTCGGACTGGCCGATGGCTCTCTGGTGCTTTATTCACTAAAGGGAGAGGCCGGTGCGATACCCTATCAGCGGATCAAAAAGATTGATCATTTTACAACTTGCACCAAGGCCAACCTGAAGAATAAGAGCGTTGTTTTCTGGGGTCCTTTCGCGCCGATGATTTTCAAAGACAAGTACAGGCACTTCACCCGGATTAATTACATCGATATTGATAATGACGAGAACAACCTTCTGCTGGAACTAAAAGACAGTGGGACATGCCGGGAGTTTTCCGGGCAGATCAGTGGCATTTTGGAGCATCTATCAAATTAGCTCAAAGATGAGGAACGGCCGTGAGGATTGAACACTGGCTACCCCTGCTGATACCTTCGGATATCATGGGTGAATTAATATGATTCACTCATGAATCAATAGTAAAGATGCATTTATCAGCTGTATGGGTAATTACGGATGAAAATGATTGATAGCTTATTCCCGCAAATCTTGATATCACTCGAATCTCAATAGGTTTTCAATAAAATGAAATTTTTATCGTCGATGCTGGTATGCTTCTTGCTCATATATAACGGTGAAGAAATTGACATGGACGGATTGGGGGAGTAATAAGTCTATCAGCTTCGCGGTATTTGTCCAAATAACAAATCAAAAGGGGGAATTTCTAAATGAGTACCATCAAAGATTTTAGTTACTCTCATCCTATCAAGACGGTTTTGGAGGCTGGAGCCCTCAAAAACAGACTGGTAGATGAAATTAAAGCCCTTAATGCTGACAAGATCTTACTGGTAACAGACCCTGGCGTACTGAATGCAGGTCTGCTGAATGATGCCGAAGTTGCTCTGAAAAACGGGGGCATCACTTACAAGGTGTTTGCCGATGTAGAGCCCAACCCGAGAACCGATAGCTGTTACAGGGGCTACGAGATGGCTCAAGAGATGGAAGCAGGCTTAATCGTAGCAATTGGTGGCGGCAGCCCTATAGATGTTGCCAAAGCTATAGCATTGCTGATGACTAACGGCGGGGACCTGGAGAGCTATGAAGGTCCTGAAAAGTATAAAAATGCTCCCCTGCCAACCATTTGTGTGCCGACCACGTCTGGTACCGGCAGTGAAACCACAGCCATGACCGTTATCACTGTTAAAGCCAGGAATTATAAGATGACCATCCTGGGCAAAAACATGCTCCCGAACGTTGCTTTGCTGGACCCGTCGATTTTCGGCAAAATGCCCCCGTTTATCGCGGCTTCCACAGGTATGGATGCCCTTACCCATGCGATCGAATCATATACCAACCTTATTGCTAACCCCTTTACCGATGCCTATGGAGTAGAAGCGATCAGGTTAATTGGCAAATACCTAAGGCATTTTGTAGCCCAAGCGTCAGATTTGGAAGCGGCGACCGGAATGCTAGTAGCCAGCAACTTGGCCGGTATTGCTTTTGGGCAAGTCAGACTTGGCAACTGCCATGCTATGGCTCACCCCCTGGGCGGTTTCTTCGACGTCCCCCACGGTGTTGCCAACTCCATCCTGCTCCCGCATACCATGAAATACAATATGCTTGCTGACCACGGAAAATATAAGGTTATTGCTCAATTGTTGGGCGAAGATGTTAGCAGAATGACTGATCTGGAAGCAGCTCCCTACGCAGTTGAAGCTGTGGAAAAACTATCCAAGGATATAGGGATCCCGGAAAACTTGGGGCTGTATGGTGTTACTCAAGATAAGATTCCTCAGATGTCAAAAGATGCTATGCTCAGCGGCAACATCAAGATTAACCCCAGGTGTACGAAACTTGCTGATATAGAAGCTCTGTACAGGGGTGCGATTTAACAAAAATATTTAAGGTAACCGTTAAGGTTACCATGTGAAATTTGGTTTAGCTGGGTGCAGTTCACAACACAAAAGCTGGGACTGCACCCTCAATCCTACTGAAGCGAATGGTTCCATAAAAAAAGGAGGGTTTTGGGTATGGCGTTTATGCTACCAACCGCCAGAAGGAAAGATGGCGAAGAGACACCGTATATCCCGCTTAAGATTTTCAATTTCAAGTTAAGATTGCCGTTTGTTCACTGGGGGATTGAAGGCTCGGAGATTCTTCAGGCGATGGTGATGTTCGTCACCGCTATGGGGGTCATCCAGGTGATGAAAGATGTTTTCAATATGCCCTTTGAGCTGGCCATGACCATCGTTGCTTTCCATGAATTGATGTATTGTCTTCACCAACTATTGGGTGACCCCACCGTTCCTGGTTGGATCACGCCGGCGCTGCCGCTGGTCATCGCATACCTCAGTGCTGTTACTGTAGGCACTGATCGTATTGAAGCACTGATTGCACTTCAGGTAATACTGGGTCTCATTTATTTAATCCTGGGGGTCACCGGTCTGGCCAAGAAAATGATAGAATACACTCCCAAGGCAATTCAGTCCGGCGTTTTGCTGGGAGCAGGTGTCTCTGGTCTCATTGGAACCTATGTTTTTGCCCCGACAGGAACCGGTCTCATGAAATATCCATTAAGCATCACTGTTGGTGGATTATTAGCGCTCTATTTGATATATTCTAAAGGCTTTACTGAAAAAGTCCGGAGCGGCCAAATGGACGGAAAAAAATTCTTGATGACAGTTGCCAATTTAGGGATCGTACCAGGAATAGCAGCGGGGATTATTGTCGGTTGGATCTCAGGCGAGCTTCCTCTGCCGGTTATGAAATCAGGACTATTCTTTATCCCTCAATTTAGCGAAGTATTGAATAACTATTCAGTTGTCGGATTAGGAATGCCGTCTACGCAGATTTGGCTGGCTGCAATACCGATGGCCCTGGTCGCCTATATCATCGCCTTCGGCAACATCATCCTTGGTGAAACAGTCTTGCGAGAGGCCAGTGCGTACAGGCCGGATGAAAAGATTGATTCCGACCCCAACCGTTTGAATATTATCTGTGCTATTAGAAACAATCAAAGGTATTGATGAAATTGGGGATGCCTTGGCCGGTGGAAATATCCTGGTTAAAGAGATATTAGTCAAAGAAACCCACTATCTGGTTAAATTCGACCCTGTCATACTAGGAAAAAGAAAAAACCTTGGGGGAGTTGTAGTTTGCCAGGATATATCTGCCCAGAAAAAGATGGAGGAAGCATACAAGGAACTTGCTGCGGTTCTTGACACCTCTTCTGACAGTATGTATATCACTGACGGCCAAGGTAAAACCCTGCGGATCAATGCTGCCTGCAACAGGACTACCGGCCTTAAGAAAGATGATGTGGTCGGGCTGAACGTTAAGGATATCGTTGCCAAGGGGTTATTTAATAAATCGAGCACTCTGGAGGTATTGAAAACAAAATCAAAGGTTACGATCCTCCAGAACGTGACAGATAGGGTAGTGATCGTTACCGGGACGCCACTTTTTGACGAACAGGGCAATATCTGGCGGGTGGTAAGTAGAGCCAGGGATATTACTGAACTGAACCGCTGGAAAAATCAGACCGAAGAGGAACGTCGCTTAAAGGATCAGTACTATTCAGAACTGGTAGAGATGCGGGTCAGCCAGATGACCCAGGGAGAGGGCGATTTCATCGCCAGTTCGGCGGAGATGCAGCAGGTGGTCGAGTTGGCCATGCGAGTTGCCCGCACTGATTCCACCGTGCTGGTGAGGGGTGAATCGGGTGTCGGCAAGGAAGTGGTTACCAAGTTCATCCACCGCAACAGCACCAGAAAAAAGAGCGCTTTAATGAAGATCAACTGTGCCGCCATTCCGGAAAATTTGCTGGAATCAGAACTTTTTGGCTATGAGCCAGGCGCCTTTACCGGAGCCATGAAAAAGGGCAAGATAGGCTTAATCGAATTGGCCAACCAGGGAACACTCTTTCTGGATGAGATTGGAGAAATGCCGTTTGCGTTACAGGCCAAGCTTCTTCAGGTTATTCAAGAGCGGACCTTCTACCGGGTGGGCGGCACCAAACCCATTGAGGTAGATATCAGGATTATCGCTGCCACCAACAGAGATCTGGTGAAACTGGTGGAGGATAAGAAGTTTCGGGAGGACCTTTTCTATCGTCTTAATGTGATTCCAATTACGATACCGCCGTTGCGGGAGCGAAAAGGTGACATCGTACCCTTGTTGGGGCGTTTTCTAGACAAGTTCAACAAGAAACACCAGATGGATAAAAAGATTAGCAACGACGCCTTTAGCTACCTGCTCAGGTATCGTTGGCCGGGGAACATCAGGGAGTTGGAAAACATGGTAGAGCAGCTGGTAGTGATCACGCCTGTCGATTTAATTGAACCTCAGCATCTCCCGGGTTATATTCATCATCTTCCTAACCCGCTTGACAAGCAGGACAAGGTGACCGTTCCAGGCGTGGTCTCATTACCGGAAGCGATGGAAGAGGTCGAGAAACAGCTCTTTCTCTCTGCTTATGAAAACTGCAAGAATACCTACCAGACCGCCAAAATTCTCGGTGTCAGTCAGCCTACTGTGGTCAGGAAATTGAAAAAATATAAGCAGAACTTGGGTTAGAGGTGAATTTTCGATGAGGCTAAGGATCCAGGTGTTCGGAGAGCTGATTGAACACCTTAAGAGCCCTGCCGGAGACGGGATGTTTTTGGAGCTTCCCGAAGGAACCGATATTAAAACAATGCTGGAAAGGCTTGGTCTTCCTTCCGGGCATGTGGGAGTGGTGCTGTTGAACGGAAAGTTCAGCAACAGAGATGTCATCTTGAACCACGATGATCAAGTTCAGATCATACCACAGCTAGAGGGTGGCTAAACAGAACCGGAAGACTGCCAACTGCCCTTCATACATTCCGGCAGCTATTACCGTGGAAACAAGGGTCCGCAAGCAGAGTGATACCATATTGCTAAGTTTTTAGTGTGTAGCAAATCCACAGATAAGTGTAGGTGCGAATTAATTCGCACCAGCCCCAAAAGGATGCAATTAAGGTGATACAACAAAAAGCCTGCCGCTTTTTCCTCATCTTGTGAAAGCGGCAGGCTTTTTGTTGTTGCTACAGTGCATAAGTATAGCCGTGAGACTATCTATTTTTTTAAACGTTCCGCTTGTCGTCTGGAAGCCCTGTTTTCAGTATCCGGAGCTTTCTTTGCGCGGTTTTCCTTGCTAATACGGATTATCTTAAAGTTAGCGTAGGTAAAAATAGCATAATCTAATATGCCCAGCCACAGTCTATATTCTTCCGGTACCAATACTGATGTAAGAATAAATGCTCCTAATGCGATGGTGACTACTATCACCACAATCCACTTAATAATCTCAGACCTATTTGAGGTCCCCATTTTCATCACCTACTGTCATTTGCATCCATAAGGACTGATTAACCTGCATAATAATACATATAAGAGTACAGAACCAGATGGTTTTTGTCAAGGTGCTTTTCATAGCCCTTCAGTATCTAGTTTGCACAGATACATAGCTTTTTTGACACGTTTCAGCTACAGCACCTATTGCAAGAAACCCTATCATAAGTCAGACCTTGCCGGTCTGGAATAATCAGGCCTATTATCGGGATAATATAGCAGACATTATTATTGATGGGACTGATCGGCATTGCATATGAAAAGCCGTAAAATAGCCGTGGTGGGGGTTGGGGCAGTGGGTGCTTCGACTGCTTTTGCCTTGGCCGTGAGTGGGCTCGCCACAGAACTGGCGCTGGTGGACGTCAACAAGGCCAAAGCCGAGGGAGAGGCCATGGACCTGGCCCATGCCGCGGCCTTTATCAAACCAATCCAGATTTATGCCGGGAACTTTGAGGACTGCCGCGACGCGGGTATTATTATCTATACAGCCGGAGCGAGCCAGAAACCCGGTGAAACCAGAATGGACCTGTTGCAAACAAATTATGGCATTTTAAAGGATTGCCTTACCCAAATGAGCCTTACAGATGAAAATATTCTGATCATCGCCAGTAACCCATTGGATGTACTGACTTACGCTGCCTTGAAAGAAACAGGCCTGTCCCCTGAGAGAATTTTCGGGTCAGGGACGGTGCTGGACAGTTCACGCTTCAGGCATATCCTCAGCGAACATTGCCATGTCGCGCCCAGGAACGTCCACGCCACTGTGGTTGGGGAGCACGGTGATAGTGAGGTAATGCTATGGAGCCTTGCTGATATTGCCGGGACCCGCATCGACCATTTCTGCGATCTGGTAGGTATCCCTCATATCAACCGTGAGGAAGTAAACAAACAGGTAAGGAATGCCGGCTACGAGATTATTTCCAGAAAGGGAGCCACCTACTACGCCGTTAGCCTGGCGGTGAAGCAGATTTGCGAGAGTATCATCCGTGATGGAAGCTCCATCCTTTCTGTTTCTGGCTTGGTCGACGGCCCTTATGGTATCCGGGGTTGCTGCCTCAGCCTCCCTTCAGTAATCAACTCTGGGGGACGTGGCAGCCCGCTGGAGCTGCCATTGACACAAGAAGAAGAGGAGGCTCTGCGGCATTCGGCGGAAGTTCTGAGGAAGGCAATTGCTTGTCTGCAGCTGTAATAAGATTATGAGAGTAACAGGTTTGGCGGCTGTGCTGGAACGGTGGATTTATTGACATTTAGCAGACCCTTGCAATTAAACTGAAATAAGATATAATATGTAAGTGACCTTTAATAGGTTTTTAGCATATGCGCCTGTAGCTCAGGGGATAGAGCGCCGGCCTCCGGAGCCGGAAGCGCAGGTTCGATTCCTGCCAGGCGCACCATAGAAAGACCTGAAAGCCTTGCAATGCAAGGCTTTTTTGATATTGTGGTTAAAAATACATAAAAATTTAGGAAGCTAAACGTGCTGATAGATAAGTATAAAACTTTAAGAAATCCTGCTGAGGCAGAAATTATTATTAAAAAGTCACGTTTTATAGCAGTGGCTTCTCCAGTAAATAATGAGGAAGAGGCTCTTCATTTTATTGGCCAAGTTGAGAAGAAGTACAGCCAGGCCAAGCATAATGTTTTTGCTTATGTAATAAATGAGCAAATACAGCGTTTTAGTGATGACGGTGAACCCAGCGGCACTGCCGGTAGGCCGGTTTTGGATGTAATTAACCGTAAAGGTTTAGTAAAAGTCGTAATTATTGTGGCCAGATATTTTGGCGGGATCTTACTTGGCGCCGGCGGTTTGGTGCGGGCCTATTCAGAGGCAGCAGTGAAGGGCATTAAGGCAGCCGGTGAAGCGGAAAGATTATTGCACCAAGAGCTCACCATAGTTTTGGATTACCATTGGTTAGGTATGGTGAAACGGGAGACTGAAAATGCCGGAGTTCAAAATATTACTATGGAGTTTGGCGAGAAAGTTGGCTTGAAAGGATTCTTGCGGCCTGATGCTTTAGAAGCTCTGTCAAAAAGACTAATCAATATTACCGCGGGTCAGGTCATTATTAAAGCGGGAGATTTTACTTATATTTAACTCATGAAAAAGACCTGCCCAATGGGCAGGTCTGGTCTTTTTTTATTATGACCATCCTCTCAAGGCTAATTCAGTTTTAATTGCAGCTAACACTTCTGGTGAAAGGTGACTGGCATTATTCTCATTTTCACTTAGTTGCTCTAATTCTTCATTAGAAAGCATGATAATATCCTCATCCGGTTTGTTAAGTAAGTTGAACTGCATTCTTATCCCTCCCTAAGTGATGTTTAAGTATTTCAGTAGCCAAGCCTTGAGAGCAAACCAGGCAATTCTTTCAGGGTCAATGTTAGTATGCCTTGGAAAATAGGGAACAATACATGATTTTGGAGCGGCTTCGATCGGTAGCTACAGGCAAATTTTTCTTAAAAGCAAAGGAAATTATTGTCGCAATGTAGAACACTGCTGAAAAAGGGTAGACAAAAATTTTCAGGAGGTATTCATATTTGAGAAAATCTGTGTTTGTCGTAATTATTCTTGCACTGGCTTTTGCCTTTATTCCGAATGCGTCCTTTGCAGCGATTGACTTGAGCACAGCGGACTATAACCTGGACGTGGTCGTAAACAGCAATATCGTTGACTTCCCGGACCAGAAGCCGTTTATTGATACAGCTATAGGAAGGACGTACGTCCCCTTACGGTTTGTCAGCGAGGCTCTCGGCTGTGAACTACAATGGGCCGAGGAGACTCAGAAGATAGCGATAACGAAAGATACGTTGTCCATATATCTTACCATTGGTGCAAACATGGCTGTGATTGATAACAATGGCGCCCAAAGGTTAGTGTTAACTGCTCCGCCTGAACTTGTCAATGAGCGCACGATGGTACCGCTCAGGTTTATCAGCGAAGTCCTTGGAGCAGAAGTTAATTATACTCCTGCCGTTGAAGGAGATAAGAGCAGGGTTGACGTGGCGGAAAAGCCAGTCGATACTGATGAAGAAGATGTCAGAAAAGTAACCATAGAAACGGAAAAAGGGAATATCGTTGTGGAGGTCTACCCAAAACTGATGCCCATCACTGCAGGCAACTTTGAAAAACTGTTGGAAGACAGCTTTTATGATGGACTGACTTTCCATCGTGTTGAAGATTGGGTCGTTCAAGGCGGAGATCCCCAGGGCAATGGGATGGGCAACCCTGGTTGGACAATTCCACTTGAAATTTCTCTCCAGTTGAATAATACACGCGGCGCTCTGGCGATGGCCCGCAGCAGTGACCCCAATTCAGCTGGCTCGCAGTTTTACATTCTAAAATCAGACACTCCCTCGTTGAACGGCCAGTATGCGGTGTTTGGCAAAGTGGTTGAAGGCATGGATGTGGTTGATAAGATTGCTGTGGGAGATAAAATGCTTTCGGTAAAATAACGTTGGAGTGATGAAAAGAAGCCTCACCAGAGTTTTGGGTGGGGCTTCTTTCATTGGTCCCAGACAATTTCGTACGTCTTTGTATTAACACTTTTATATATTTACCGTCTTAACCCACTTCTGCGAATCCAGCATCTCTACCGCCATCTCACGGAGTTTAAGCTTGTGAACTTTACCGCTGGTTGTATAAGGATAGTCTTCAACAAAAACCACATGTTTTGGAATTTTCCAGCTGGCGATTTGGCCTTTGCAGATATTCTGAACCGATTCAGGGGTAAGTATATGTCCTTCCTTCACCCGAATAAAGGCCACCACTTCCTCGCCAAATTTTTCGCTTGGAACGCCAACGATTTTAGCATCCTTGATCAAAGGGTGAATACGCAGGAATTCCTCCACCTCTTTAGGATATATAGTTTCACCGCCACAAATAATAATATCTTTTAACCGGCAGATAATCTTGCAATATCCGTTCTCATCCATAGTACCCAGATCCCTGGTATGCACCCAACCTTCACTGTCAATTTTAGAAGCAGTGGCTTCGGGCATTTTGTAGTACCCTTTGGTAATATTGTAGCCACGAGCCCAAATTTCACCATGCACTCCCCGTGGTACTTCTTCTCCTGTTTTTAGATCAACGATTTTCACTTCTACGCCCGGCAGCGCTTGACCCACGGTGGTAGCCCTTATTTCAATTGGATCGGAGGTCCTGGTGCTGGTTATACATGGCGATGCTTCGGACTGCCCGTAAGCAGTAATGATCTCTTTCATATTCATTACTTCAACTAATTTTTTTATAACATCAGGGGAAAATCCATCGCCAGCAACAATCCCGGTCCGCAGGGAAGACACATCGTACTTACCCTTTGCCATCTCCTCCAGTTCCAGAATAAACATGGTCGGTACCCCGTGCAGTACCGTACAGTGCTCTTTTTTAACTGTTTTCAGCACTTGTGCGGCATCAAAGATTTCAACAGGGACCATCACTGCTCCCGTAACAACACAGCACAAGTTGCTAGACACGGCTCCTTTGCAATGGAAGAATGGCACCGCTATACACATCCGGTCAGACGGACCGAGATTTAAACATTCCGCTTGTGCCCTGGCATTCTCAATAATGGCATGATGGTTCAGCATGACCCTTTTGGGCCGACTGGTAGTACCGGAAGTGAAGACCATCACGATTGCATCGTCCGGATCCAATGTAGCGCGCCTGACTTCCAGTGCTTCATCTGAAACATCTTCACCAGCTTTGAGCACATCATCCCAGGCAAACATGCCAGGATGTCTATTGTTACCGATCATAATTACATTCTTCAAAAGAGGCAGTCTCTCAGATACCAGCTCTCCTGGTTTACATTCACTTAATTCAGGGCATAGTTCATTGATAATACTCTTGAAATGGGAGTTATTGGCACCTTCTATCATAATCAAGGTTGTTGCATCTGACTGCTTCAGCTGATACTCCAACTCTAATAACTCAAAGCCGAAATTAACTGCTACAAGCACGGCTCCAATCCTGGCGCTGCCAAACTGGGTAATTACCCATTCGGGCACGTTGGTAGCCCAAATGGCTATATGCTCACCCTTTTTTACCCCCAGTTTCAACAGCCCTTTGGCAAATTGGTTGCAGACTTCCCGAAACTCTTTGTAAGAATACCGCAAACCACGGTCGGGGTAAATAAGAGCATCATTGTCAGGATAATTTATCGATGTACGATCAATTATTCTATCTAATGTAATTTTACTGAATTCTCCCACAAGTTAGCCTCCTTGCAAGTAATTTCCTTATTTTATTAATATAGTAAAACAAGTCACGGGTCTTTAAACATAAGTAAAGAAATTTAGTATTTCTTGATTAGCTGAATAATACCCTTTCTATTTGTCATAAAATTGTCATAAAATATTTTTATATTTTGAAAACGATGAGATAGTTCCTTCGTGTGGCTTTGAAAATCTGTTTTTATTTTGTTATAATAACAGATTTTTTATTTATTCGGAAGTTTATCGTTATACTTGTATACTTTCTCAATGCAAAGGTAATTATTGTCTCAATGGAGAATATCAATAACGTCCGTTGCTGCTGTGTAAAGTACAATAATTGAATAACTAAAATAAATCTATTTGTTGCTACGGGGTGAGAGAAAACGGAAATGTATTGGTTCCTAGCAGGCATTGCGGCCGGAGGTATTGTGGTCTGGTTGAGCTTGCGCGCCAAAATCATGGCAGCTTATGCCCAAGCGAAGGCTGAGGCGGGGGCTGAGCAGGGCGTCTTACTGGAACGGCTCCAGACCAGGGAGTTGCAAATCAATGAGTTAAAAGGTGAAGTTGCTCAGCAAAAGAATGCCTACATCCAAGAAACCAGGATAGTTTCGCAGCTAACCACGCAGCTTACGGAGGAGCGCAAGGCTACGGAGGAAAAGCTGGCCATGTTGAACGAGGCCCGGCAAAAATTATCCGATGCCTTTAAAGCGCTGTCAAGCGATGCTTTGAAAAGTAACAACCATTCTTTTTTGGAACTGGCCAGGACAACCCTGGAAAAATACCAGGACCATGCTAAAAGTGATTTGGCAGCCAGGCAGAAGGCCGTTGATGACCTGGTAAAGCCATTAAAGGAGTCTCTTGAAAAAGTAGACGGCAAAATCCAGGAAATTGAAAAGTCCCGGGTGAATGCCTATGCCACCCTGACCGAACAGGTCAGGTCACTGGCCGGCACGCAGGTCCAACTCCAAGCCGAGACTGCCAATCTGGTTAAAGCCTTGCGGGCGCCCAACGTACGGGGCCGCTGGGGTGAAATCCAGCTCAAACGGGTGGTAGAAATGGCCGGCATGGTGGAATACTGCGATTTTGTGCAGCAGGAATCTTCGACTACCGAACACGGCCGTCTGCGTCCCGACATGGTAGTCAAGCTTCCCAATAGCAAAAACATCGTGGTTGATTCCAAAGCGCCACTGCAGGCCTACCTGGAGTCGCTGGATTGTAAGGATGAGGCTGCCCGCGTGGCCAGGCTGAAAGACCATGCCAGGCAGATCCGGGTCCACCTGACGCAGCTTGCCAGTAAGGCTTACTGGGACCAGTTCACGCCGACGCCAGAGTTTGCGGTTTTATTTTTGCCCGGCGAAACGTTTTTCAGCGCGGCCCTGGAACAGGACCCTTCTTTGATTGAGTTTGGTGTAGAGCAGCGGGTAATTTTAGCCACTCCAACCACGCTGATCGCTCTACTCAGGGCTGTAGCCTACGGCTGGCGACAGGAGCTTATTGCTGAAAATGCCCAGGCCATCAGTGACCTGGGCAAAGTGTTGTACGATCGCGTCCGTAATCTGACCGGGCATTTTGCCGACCTGAAAAAAGGCCTGGACCGCTCTGTGGAGGCTTATAACAAAGCGGTAGGCTCGATGGAGGGCAGGGTGCTGGTGACTGCCCGCAAATTCAAAGAACTGGGGGCTTCCACCGGGGCTGAAATCGACGCCCTGGAAGTTATTGACAAGGCAACCCGCCAGATCCAAGCCCCTGACCTGCTGACGTCAGGGGAGGGCATTACTGGGGATAAAGAGTTATCATAAACTTTACTAAACTATTGCATACTACGGTTTAGAAATTTTGCTGCATTTATTTAAGGAGAGAGATAGCCATGACATTTCTTGATCTGATTGAAAACAGGTACAGCGTGCGGGCCTACAAGCCGGATCCGGTTGAGAAGGAAAAGCTGGAGTATGTACTCGAAGCGGCGCGGCTGGCGCCCACTGCAGCCAACCGCCAGCCCTTCCAGTTACTTATTATTGAAACCGCCGGACGCAAGCAGGAATTGGTGCGGATCTACGGAAGGCCCTTTTTCACCCAGGCCCCTCTGGTGATTTGCAGCTGTGCTATACGCTCGCAGGCCTGGACCCGCAAGCAGGACAATGCAAATTTCGGTCATGTGGATGCCACCATCGCTATGGATCACCTGATCCTGGCTGCAGCCGAACAGGGGTTGGGCACCTGCTGGATAGCGGCCTTTGACCCTGTTGCAACAAAGGAAGTTTTAGGACTGCCTGGTGTGGAACCGGTAGTGTTAACAACGCTGGGCTATCCGGCCGATGCCCGGGGGACAAAAAACCGCAAGCCACTGTCCGAGTTGGTAAGGTATGGGCACTGGTAAACGGGGCCTAATATATCTAATTTAGAACCAGTCAAAAGGGTCTTCCTCGTATTCCTCTTCCTCGATAATCCTGATATAATCCTGGGCAGCCTCTTCGTTCGCCTCTTTATTTATAATTTCTTCTTCATTAACTTCTTTCGGGCCTTTTTCTTCTGGCAAGCTAACCACCTCCGAGTATATTTTGCTCAGGGACAGACAGTGTTTATTCTATCCAGTCAAGCCAGTCCAACACCGGATCTGGTATGCTAACATTGCCGTTGGGCCATAGCGGCATGGTCGCTAACCTGAAAATGCATTAATAAGTTGATAAGTTAGGTACCCGGCACCATTCTTTAGTGAGTTGGCAGGCGTAGTAAAAAGGTAGGCAAACTTGTAATTTTAGCTTATATTGGATACAATGATATGGTATAAAAGCGGAGATAATAGAAAGCCTGGCAAGTGATTGGGGGTCTTATTTTGAAGCGTGTGGTCAGCGTCAGCTTGGGTTCGTCTAAGCGGGACCACAAAGTTGTGACTGAACTATTGGGAGAGAAATTTGAGATTGCCCGGGTGGGTACGGACGGCGACTTTAACCGCGCCCTGGAATTGCTGCACGAACTCGACGGCAAGGTTGACGCCATCGGTTTGGGCGGCATTGACGTTTACCTATTTGTGAAAGAGAAACGCTACGCCATCAAGGATGGCTTGAGGCTGCTGGAAGCTGTGAAAACCACTCCGGTAGTGGATGGCAGCGGCCTAAAAAACACCCTGGAAAGGGAAGCTGTGCGCATCCTGGCAGAGGAAACCGGCCTGTTGAAGAAAGGCACTAAAGTGCTGATGGTCAGTTCTGTGGACCGCTTCGGCATGGCCGAGGCGATGGCTGAGATGGACTGCGATATGACCTTCGGCGACCTGATTTTTGCAGCCGGCATCCCTTACCCGATCAAGACGATGGTAGAGCTTGAGGAAATTGCCAACAAGACCCTGCCTGAATTTACGCAAATGCCCTTTCATATGATCTACCCCACCGGTAAAAAACAGGATACCCAGGATGACGCCAAGGTCGAAAAATTCGCCGGCTATTACCTGGACGCAGAGGTTATCGCAGGGGATTTTCACCTGATCCGGCGCTTCATGCCAGCAGGCCTTAAGGGGCAGACCATTCTCACCAATACCACCACCAGAGACGACATCGACTTTCTGAGAGCAAAGGGGGCGGGCACTCTGGTGACCACTACCCCTGAGTATGAGGGCAGGTCCTTCGGGACCAACGTCATGGAAGCGGCCCTGTTGGCTGTGCTGGGTAAACCCTGGGAAGAGATTACCCCGCAGGAATACCTGGATCTGCTGCACAGGCTGAATTTCAAGCCCCGCATTTTGAGTTTGCAGGAATAGACTACTTTAATGAGCCGGTCGCTCAAGCGAAGGAGGTAGCGGTAAATTGGCTACGCATGATGAGTTAACCGAAAGCCTCAAGGCTTTCATGGACAGCTATAATAAAAACGAGCGGTTGAAAGTGATGAACCGGGATTGGAACCGCGTGGTCGTGGTCAAGGCCACCGATATTGACTCCCTGCACACATTAACGGTGCTGGATGGAGTCGTTTCGCTGCGTGAAGGCGCCTCTGGCCAGCCTGACCTCACGGTCATTTCCGACAGTGAAACGCTGGCTGATATGTTTTACGGAGATATTACACCTACCGAACCTTATAACAACGGCACCCTGCGCATCATGGGTTCCGAAGACGATATTGTCCGGCTTGATTTCATCTCCCTGATGATCTGGGGTGAGTAGTTTGCAGTTAAAAAGGGTTCTGACCCTGCGCACCGTAGTTGCTACAAGTGCTGGCCTATGTTTGGCCAGTTCGTCTTTTGTAGCGGCAGTAATGGTAGCCAATTATGTTTTAGGGGATACCGCTTGGATCGCCATTTTGATTGGCGGGGCTCTGTGTTTTCTGGCGGCAGCTTGTTTTTCTGAGTTAAACGGCCTTTTGCCCTCGGCAGCAGGCATACGTCTATATTTTAATCGCGCCTTTAACGAGCAAATCTCCATAACTGTTTCATTGGTTTATATGCTCATCGTGGTGATCGGGGTTATAGGGGTGGAAAGCTATATTCTGTCCAGGGTATTGAATGATGCTTTTCCTGCCATACCGCCCTATGCCTGGATTGTCGTGATGCTCTCGCTGGTCACAGCAATGAACCTCAGGGGGATTAAGCTGGCAGGTGTATTCCAGGATGTGATTACTTACAGTCTGCTCGCCGTCCTGATTTTTATCGGCGTCTTGGCCTTGTATAAAGTTGGCTTTAAATTAGAGGCCCCCTTGTCGCCCGGTGGCGCTGCGGGGGTAGTGCAAGCTGTGGCATTGGGTGTGTTCCTCTTCGTAGGGTTTGAATGGGTGACGCCGCTGGTTGAAGAAGTCACCCAGGTGAAGCAGATTTCCAGGGGCATGATGATTGCGCTGGGGCTCTTGAGCGTAGTTTACGCCGTATTCACCGTGGCCATGACCGCCGTGGTGCCCAAGGAGGTCCTGTTGGCCGCTCCTGCTCCCCAACTAGTATTTGCCCGGACCATCCTGGGTGATTTTGGCGCTTCCTTGATGATCGTAATTATCCTGGCTACCTCCTTGAAAACTTTTAATGCCGGTATCATCAGCGTTTCTCGCTTTATGTATTCCTCCGCCAGGGAACACGTCCTGCCGGATATTTTCAGCCGGGTCAGCACCCGCTATTTTACACCCTGGGTGTCCATCCTGGCCCTTTTTGCTATCGGATTGACTGTATCCGCGGTGACCCTGCTTACCCACCGCTACATGATGCTGGTCGAACTGGCGGCCGCCATGACATCCATCGTCTATGCGCTGGTAGGCATTGCGGTTATCAGCCTGCGCCGCCGTATGCCTGATCAGCCACGTCCTTACCTGATCCGCTACGGGTATCTGGTCCCAATACTCACCACAATTATTTTTGCATTTTTAGCGGCAGCCCTGCTGTTCTCCAATCTATGGGTGCTGGCTTATATTTCTGTTGCTTTAATGCTTTGCCTGGTCTATGTGCATACAGCCGTGCCTTACTTGAAAAAGAAACACCAGGCCCGCAGGCCGGCTGCCAGGCGCCGTCCATCCCGTGCCGCGGAAGGTGTGGAGGGAAAGTAGCCAAAGATTATCTTATAAACTAGCTTTTAGTTCGAACCAAATGATATTTTACAATGTCTAACCATATAAGAGTTGAAGTTACAGGATTAGCCAAGCTTCAGCAGTATATGGTTTTTGTTTTATTTTGGAAATTAAAATATTCTTCCCAGACAAGAGGAATGATGGGTGATTATGTAGAAATTGAAGGTTAATCACCTTAACTAATTAACCGGGATAAGCGGAGGGATGCCTATGAAAGTTAAGACACAATTTGGTCTGTTACCAGTATTAGTAGGACTGGCCTTATTGATGGGTGCTGTCCTCTCTGGTGCAAACCCGGCGGGGGCCGCCGGAACAACCGCCGTGGTGGCGGGTAGTGCGGTTAATGTGCGAAACGGCCCCGGTACCAACTACGGAGTCATCGCCCAGGCTAATCTGGGAGACCAACTAACTGTCCTGGGCCAATCAACTGACTGGTATAACGTTGGATTGAACAGCGGCGGGCAGGGTTGGGTAGCCGGTTGGTTGGTAAATATCCAGCAACCTCAGGCAGCTGCAGCAAGCGCCGGGCAGGTTGCCTTATTGAATGGCAATGGGATCAATGTCAGGGGGGGGCCTGGCACCAGTTACGGGATCATTACTCAGGGCGGGAGCGGAGATCGTTTCCCGGTTCTGGAAAGCAGTGGCGATTGGGTAAAAGTCCAGTTGAGTTCGGGGACCGGTTGGGTGGCCGGATGGCTGGTCAGCCTTGAAACTGCACAACCCGTGGTTTCCCAACCAGAAGCTGTTAACCCGGCGCCGGCTGCAGTGAGTGGCGGAGCAAAGGTGGCCGTGGTGAACGGCAGTATCGTTAATGTCCGCAGCGGCCCGGGTACGTCCAACGCGGTAGTCGGCTCGGTTGTCCAGGGGAACAGCCTGCCGGTATTGAGCCAGTCGGGTGACTGGTGCCAGGTCAGTCTGCCGTCCGGCGGGAATGGCTGGGTGGCCGGATGGCTGGTGGCGCTTAACGATGTTGCGCCGGTGCCGGCAGCGCCTACACCTGTTGAACAGACTGGCAACCCTGGAGTATCGAGGGGCGGCGACAGGCCCGACAATAATGACAATAATGACGATAGTGACGATAGTGACGATAGTGAGTCCGGTAAGGTACTGTCAATGAATGTGCAGAAAACAGCTTCCGACCAGACCGCCTTTGCTGTTAAGACTGATACGCCGGTTAGCTATAACTCATTTTATTTAAGTAACCCTAACCGGTTGGTGGTAGACATTGAGGGAGTTTCCCCCGGAGCTCTTCCTGAAACGAAAAATGTTTCATCTAAAACAGTCAGCAAGGTGAGAGCCGGTCATTATCAAAAGAATCCTGATGTGACCAGGCTGGTATTTGAACTGAAAAGCGGGGTTATGTGTGAGGTCTCACTTTCCAGTAACAAAAAGACTTTAAACATTGATACCTACATCCCCAATCTTGACGGAGCCTATAAAAACAGGATTATAGTGCTCGACCCGGGGCATGGTGGATCCGACCCTGGCGCTATCGGGCCGAACGGCACCCAGGAAAAGACCGTTACGCTGGATATTGCCAAGCGAGTGTCCAAGCTGTTGGAAGCGCAGGGAGCCAAGGTCATCATGACCCGGAGCATGGACAAGGATGTCAGCCTGTCCGCCATAACCGACATCGCCAATAAGAACAAGGCGGACATACTTGTCAGTATCCATATCAACGCTAACACGAACCCGTCCATTGGCGGTACCACCAGCTATATATACGACGGTACCGAGACGCCCAGGCTGCAAGAAAGCAATAAGTTGGCGTGCTCTATCCAGAATGAGATGATCAAGTCCCTGGGGTTGCGAGACATCGGTGTCAAAGAAGCCAACTTCGCGGTAGTGCGTACCTCCAACATGCCGGCAGTGCTACTTGAACTGGCATTCATCTCGAATTCGTCGGAAGAGAAATTACTTAAAACCGACAGCTTCAAGAATAAGGCAGCTGAAGCCATCGTCAAGGGTATTGGTACTTATTTTGCACAGAAAAGAACAGCTTAGAATAGAGTTTTAGATGTAAATGATTACAGGGAACCGGTCATTTCCGCTTTTACGCGGGCTAGTGCCGGTTTTTTTTTCGGGAAAAAGAGGAACACAGCCTTTTGTCCGTGAATATTTAAAAAGGCTTGGCTTATTATCAATATTTTGGGGGAGCATTACTACGGAATATTTGTTTTGGATTATGGCCCGTCAAGCGGGGGTATAATGATTTAAAATTGCCAAAGCCCTCGCACACATCTAGACTGTTTCATAAGAAAGGGCTGAGAGTTTGTCTAAGGTTGGTATAACCACGACCGTTCCTGTGGAAATTATCTATGCGGCCGGTTTGGTGCCCGTGGATTTAAACAATGTCTTTATTACAGATGAAAACCCCCAAGTCCTGGTGGAGGATGCCGAACTGGCCGGCTATCCCCGCAACCTTTGCGCCTGGATTAAGGGTATATACAGCACCGTCTTGAAGCATACGGATATCCGCACCATCATCGCTGTTACCCAGGGTGACTGCAGCAACACCCATGCTCTCATGGAAACCCTGCAGCTGGCCGGTCTGGAAGTCGTGCCGTTTGCCTATCCTTACGACCGGGATTCCGACATGCTGCGCCTGCAGATGGAAAAGGTGATGTCACGCTTTGGCGTAACCTGGGGGCAGGTTAATGAACAGAAAAAGCGCCTGGATCTGGCCAGAAGCAAGGTGTGGGAGCTTGACCGGCTGACCTGGCAGGAAAACCGTGTGAGCGGGTGGGATAACCATATCTACCAGGTAAGCTGCAGCGATTTCAACGGGGAGCCTGAGAAATTTGCTGATGAGGCATCTGTTTTTCTAGAAAAGGCGCGCACGCAACCACCCCGGCAAGGGGAGCTCCGCCTGGGCTATATCGGTGTGCCGCCCATAGTCGGGGAATTGTATGACTACCTGGAGGAGCGGGGCGCCCGTGTGGTCTACAACGAGACCCAGAGGCAGTTTACCATGCCCTTTGATACTAGTGACCTGGTTGAGCAGTACCAGCTTTACACCTATCCCTATGGGATTTTCTTCCGTCTCGAAGAAATCCAGCGCGAAGCGGCCAGAAGGAGGCTGGACGGGATCATCCACTACGCCCAGAGCTTCTGCTTCCGCCAAATTGAAGACCTGATTATCAGGCAGAAGATTGCCCTGCCTGTTTTGACCCTGGAGGGCGATAAGCCTACCCGCCTGGATGCCCGCACGCGTATGCGCATGGATGTCTTTCTTGATATGTTGAGGTGATCCCTGATGTTTATCGGTCTTGACCTCGGCAGCCGCAGCGTGAAGCTGGCGCTGCTGGAAAATGATTTGTTAATTCGTTTGGATAAATTTGATACGATGCGGTTTTACCGTGAACATGGCAAAAGGGAAGGCGGACGTCTGGTCATCGACGCCGCCAGTTTGGAGTTGTCCAGCGGCGACCCCATCATCACTGCCACCGGCTACGGACGCCAGGCAGTAAACGTTAAGGGCGCGCGGATTATTCCAGAAATCAAGGCACACGTACTGGGCGCCGTTTACCTGACCGGACTGACCGATTTTACCCTGCTGGACTTAGGCGGCCAGGACAGCAAAGTGGCCCTGGTGCGTCAGGGACGTCTCAATGATTTTCTGACCAACGATAAATGCGCCGCCAGCACCGGCCGCTACCTTGAGAATATGGCTGCGGCACTAAACATCAGTATGGAAGAATTGAGCCGACACCGCCGGGAGCCGGCAGAACTCACCTCCACCTGCGCTGTTTTCGGGGAAAGCGAGCTCATCGGTTTCGTGGTGGAGGGCTATTCCACAGCCAGCCTGGCGGCGGGTGTAAATTACAGCATTTACAAAAGGATTAAACCCATGCTGGTCAAACTCTCCAGCGATACGATTGTTATCACAGGGGGGGTGGCCAATAACGGTGCGCTTGTGGAAATCATCAGGGAGGAACTGGGCAGGGAAGTGGTCGTCCCTGCACACCCGCAATACGCCGGAGCGGTGGGCTGCTGTGTAGACGCTGCTGCAAGCAGGAGCAGCACAAAATAACCTTGCGGGGGAAATACTGTGGAAATCATTGTCCTGGGCTGTTGGGCGCCTTACCCCAAGGGAGGAGGGGCCTGCTCCGGTTACCTGCTCCGCGCGGGCGGGTTGAACATATTATTGGAGGCAGGCAATGGGAGCCTGAGCAGGTTGAGAGAGTTTATGGACTTTAGATTACTGGACGGGGTGATTATCACCCACCTGCATCACGACCACTATCTGGATCTTTTTCCGCTGCGTCATGCGGTGGAGGGCGCCAGGCGGGAAGGTGAAAGAACCGGTCCCGTCAAGCTGGTGGTACCTTCTTTCCCGGAGCAGGCATATCAGGAGCTTGTGGGCTATAAAGATGCTTATGAGGTTACTGCAATAGAATCACTGGCTGGGGAAACACTAGACAGCGGTCTTCAGGTGCAAAGGCTTGATTGGGCTAATTTGGTATTCCACTTTGCCAGCGCCAGGCATTCTGTGCCGGCCTACTCCGTAGCAGTGCAAGGGGAGGGCAGGTTCGTCTTCTCCGGTGATACAGCAAGGACTGAAAATATTGCAAGGCTGGCCGCCGGCGCCGACCTTTTCCTGTGTGAAGCCAGCGGCCTGGATAGCGATGCGCAATATCTGCGAGATTCTCACCTGACCGCGCGGCAAGCTGGTGAAATTGCCGGACAGGCGGGGGTAAAACATCTTTTACTAACCCACTTTTGGCCTGAATATGAGCCTGCCGAACTGTGCCGGCAGGCTACCGACGGCTTCGGCAAGCCGGCTCTAGCTGCGGTCGAAAGAGAGATTTATCAAGTATAAGCAACAGCGAACTATTACGGTTGGTTTATTCGCAAAAAAAAGGAGCGGTATCATGCAGAGAATTGACGGGAGAGAGTCGGGCCAATTACGGCCGGTTCATATAACCAGGAAATACAACAAACACGCCGAGGGTTCGGTTCTGGTTGAAGTCGGGGATACCAGGGTAATTTGCACGGCGTCGGTCGAGGAAAAAGTGCCCCCGTTTCTCAGGGGAGCAGGAAAGGGCTGGGTTACCGCCGAGTACGGCATGTTGCCCCGCGCCACCGGGAACAGGACCGCCAGAGAGGCGGCCAGGGGGAAGATTGGCGGACGCACTTTTGAAATTCAACGTCTCATCGGCCGCGCTCTACGGTCGGTGATGGACCTGCCGGCACTAGGTGAGCGCACAATCACTTTGGACTGCGACGTGATCCAGGCCGACGGTGGCACCAGGACGGCCTCGATCACCGGTGCTTTTGTCGCTCTGGTAGACGCGGTAAACAAGCTAAGGGAGCAAGGGCTGCTTAAGACCATGCCAATAAAGGACTTTATTGCTGCCACCAGCGTGGGGCGAAGTGCCGGGCAGGTCATCCTGGACCTTTGTTACGAGGAGGATTCCGCCGCGGAGGTGGACATGAATATTGTTATGACTGGCGCGGGCCGCTTCGTGGAGGTGCAGGGCACCGGTGAGGAAGCGTCCTTTAGCCGTCAGGAAATAAATGAGATGATCGATTTGGCCCAGCAGGGGATCGAATGGTTGATCAACTACCAGAAAGAAGTATTGGGGGCTGCCGCAAAAGGCATCGGGGGGGTTTAGATATTGAAAGTGGTTTTGGCAACCGGCAATGAGGGCAAAGTTCGGGAGATAGCAGATATTCTGGCTCCGCATGGGGTCGAGGTGATCTCCCTGCGTGAATTTCCAGAGCTCGGTGAAATCATCGAGAACGGTAACACCTTCAGAGAAAACGCCATGATTAAAGCAACGACTGTCTCCGGGCACACCGGCCTGCTGGCGCTGGCCGACGACTCCGGACTGGAGGTCGACGCGCTGGACGGGGCGCCCGGTATCTACTCATCCCGCTTTGCCGGGGAGGGAAAAGACGACCAGGCCAATAACCTGAAGCTGCTGGACCTGCTGTCAGGCATGCCGGCTGAACACAGGACCGCTCGCTTCCAATGCGTGGTCGCCATTGCCGAGCCGGATGGTTGGGTTCACATTGCCGAGGGCTCCTGCGAGGGAGTTATCGTGGAGGAGCCACGGGGGCAGGGCGGTTTTGGCTATGACCCGCTGTTTTATGTCCCGGCCTACGATCGGACCTTTGCCGAACTGGAACCCGCTATAAAAAACAAAATAAGCCACCGGGCCAAGGCGTTGGAGGGAGCAATCGACATCCTTTCCGATCTCAAAAAAATGGTGGCGGGGAGTGAAGAGCTTGCGGGCGATAGTTTTTAGCGACAGTCACGGCCACCTGGATCATGCCGTCCGTTCGCTCAAAGAGGCAGGCCCCGTAGATTTAATCATCCATGCCGGTGATTTTTACCGGGACGCCGCAATACTGGCTGCCGAAACGAATTTACCGGTCAGGGCTGTTATGGGTAACTGTGACCTCTATGACGAAGGGCCGCAGGAGCTGGTTCTCGAGCTGGCCGGTCACCGCATCCTTTTAGTGCATGGGAACGCGTTTGCGTCTAAACACCGGTTTGGTAAACTGGCTTTGCAAGCGGCAGGAATTGGCGCTGATACGGTTGTGTTCGGGCACAGCCACGCCGCCGGGTTTATCAGGGAGGACGGCGTGCTGCTGTTCAACCCGGGCAGCATCGCCAGGCCGCGCGACCATGACCAGCCCAGTTACGGTATTCTGGAGATTGACGAGAATGGGGTCAGACCGGCCATTCGCCGCATCTGAAACAAGAATCTTGCTGGTGGAGTAAATTAACTTTGACGTGGGGCCGGTTATTAGTTATAATGTATAAGCATCGATCAAAAGGATAGATGTTTTACCAAGCGGGTGTAGCTCAATGGTAGAGCGTCGGCCTTCCAAGCCGATTACGAGGGTTCGATTCCCTTCACCCGCTCCACTATGTCCCAGTAGCTCAGCTGGATAGAGCAACGGACTTCTAATCCGTAGGTCATAGGTTCGAATCCTATCTGGGATACCAGAGCCTGAAACCCTTGAAAAACTCAAGGGTTTTATCTTTTGCAATAATTGTCAATTATTATCAACTGGCTAGAAAAAAAGGTAGTCCCTGGATAGTCCGTTCTTTCAGTTCCTTCCTTTTAGATTGGAATGCCTGGAAGTCGGATGTAAACTTGGATTGGCAGGTAGATATTCATGAGCTGCTGGATGTGGTGCAGAATACTGGTGAGTGACCCTAATCAAAGCATCAAAATGAAAGTCTATAAAAGCTAAGAACCCCTTGTGGGATTCTTAGGAAGAAAATAAGATAAGCATTTTTAAATATTGTCTTGCATTTTGATGATTATAGTGTATAATTAATAATTAGATCTCATAAGAGGTAAATTTAGGAGGTAACGTAAAAGTATGACTGGTAAAGTAAAATGGTTTAATCCAGACAAAGGCTTTGGGTTTATTGAAACTGAAGAGGGCAATGATGTATTTGTACATTTCTCTGCCATCCAAACTGAAGGTTTCAAAACTCTCGATGAAGGTCAAAGTGTTGAATTTGAAGTTGTTCAAGGCGACCGTGGCCCTCAAGCCTCAAATGTTATTAAATTATAGATAAAGGGTTTCTTTTATATATAATTAAAACACAAAAAAGCAGCGATTTTTGCGCTGCTTTTTTTGTGTTTTAAAATTTAATACCACGGTATTCAATGTGTAGGCATAATTTGTGTTCCTTTTTACATAATATACTTAATACAAAAATTTAGGATGAAGGAAAGCTAAAATGGTAAGCTTAATAATTTTAATTTTCGCAGCCATAATTGCCTTGCAGGCGCCGGGTTTAATAAAAGGAAGGCTGTGGAAAGAACTGACGGTTTTTTCAATCATGCTTTCCTTCGGGCTGATCTATAGTGTGGGGCAAATTTACCGCTGGCAGTTGCCCAATCCCACCAAAAGAATGGAGTACCTGTTTGTGCCGGCATGGAATATGCTTGAGAAAATCTTATCCTGATTTGGACCGGGCTATGGAAACCAGCCAAAGGGTAAATGGAAGGCCTACAGATAGAGAAATATAATATAACGTGGCTGTATTAAAAAGATAAGACATCTCAACAAAGCTATTATACTGATAAACAGCATAGGCTATGGCCAGCACAGTTTCGCTAAGAATAAGAAAGCGGTAACCGGCAAGATTGAAGAACTGTGATAAACTTAATACAGTGGCGTAAGAAAAAAGAGCCCCTTTAACAAAAATCCAACTGCTCCAAAACACCACAATCAGTACTTCCATTCTCTCAAAGACAGGTATCTTCCCATATCTTGCCAACTCAAGGAGAGGGAAGCTTATTTTCTTCAACAGCGGGGTACCAATAACCATTATATTGACCAAGCTGAAAACAGTGAGAATGACTCCGGCCATCCCCACTGCTGTCAAACCATTTTTCACAATACTCCGTTTGTTTACCGACGCCGTAATTACACTGAAAACAAAGCCGACGGACAGCCAGTCCAAAGGAATCAAGGTTGCCCATAAAAGCGGCAGCACTGGGCCTTCCATAACCGGCATAATTTTGGTAAAATCCATTAATCCGGCACTGCCCACTACTATAAAGACCAGGGCAAAAACGCCTATGGGAAAAAGAAGCTCAGCACACCTGCCAATTACCTCCAGGCCGCTATTTACAGCATAGGCTGTTAACAAAGAAAGCAGGAGCATAATTACCAGCATGGGGGTTTTTGGTAAGAAAACAGCTGTTACCTCACCAAATTCCCTTAAAGCCCAGCAATGGTTCTGGAAAAAATAATAAACAAAGATCGCGCCAACCAGCTTGCCCGCGAATCTGCCCAGAATGTTTTCACTGTATTGAATTATTGTTTTCCCAGGATATCGCCTTCCCAAATCCGCCAGCGGGTAATAAACCAATAACATAGCTAAAAATGTTGCCAGGATCATTGCTATCCACGCATCCTGGTCGACAATGGTGACTACCCCCAGGGGAACGAAAAAAAGCGCTGATGAAATACTGGCAAGCACGATCAGTACAATTGCCTGCCCGTCGGAAATCTTATTTTTGTTTAGCATTATACCAAGAACTCCATAATTATTTTAATACCCATAAGACCATTGCATGGTCTTTTCTCGGTGCACTTGGTATTATATGCATTTTGGAGCAGATATAACAAATTATGCAAATAGAAGCTCTTGAAAGGCATATCAAAGGGAATGCTCCAGTAAAAAAAAAGGAATAATTTAAATAGCAGGAATATATACCATTATGAGGGGGGTGGTTTGTGATGAAAAAATTATTTTTCGCAATTGCTGTTATGTTTGTGTTTACTTTGTTTGTTTCAGGTTGTGGCACTGCTCAGGACCTTACCGACGGCATTAATAATGTTAATGACAGTATCCAGAACGTTAACAAAGCCGTTGAGGATGTCAACAAAGGCATACAGGATGTAGGAAATCCGCTATCTCCTGATAAGGAAACAAGTGGTTCAGGGGAGTCCGGAGCTAACGATAACAATGCAGAACCTGAGGAAGATAATGAGGAAGATAGCGAGGAAGATTAATTGTAATAACTGCAGATACAATCAAGTCAGGTGTTGTTTCTTAACGAGCGTCGGGATTAAAAACTCCGGCGCTCTTTTTAGTATGTTTTACATAAAATATAACTTAAAAAAGCTTAGGTGGTTCACATATAAAGGCTGTGCCAATTATGGAGGACGAACCCGCCGTAATACGGTTGCTGAACAATTCCCAGAAGCTAAAGTGTCAGGATGAACTTTGAAATAAGCATTTGTTGACTAAAAATAAAAGCTGCATCAAAACCGTATTCATTTGCCGGGTTCAGACAGAATGTGCCGGTTTTCATGGCTTTTCGACTTGAAATACCCAAAGTAACCTGCTCATCTGGTATAATCATACTATAATCCAGGCTAATTCATGACCGCTAGCAACCTGGTCAAATACTAGAAAGCACAGGTACATGTAAAGCATCATGCTTAAAAAAACAGCTCCGTTTTTGGTAATCCTTGCGGGATGTATGTGGGGGGCAATTGGTACATTTGTCAGAATCATGAGCGCAATGGGTCTTGATTCTACGACTATTGTGGAATGCCGCATATTCGGCGCCATGCTCATGCTGGTCGCCGGACTGTTGATATACGATAAAAGATTGCTTAAAATCAAAATCAAAGACATATGGATCTTTATCGGCGCCGGATTATTGTGCACGGCGTTCTTTAACACCTGTTACAATATCGCCATCAACGAACTGACCTTATCAATGGCGGCAATCCTTTTGTGCACAGCGCCGTTTTTTGTCATCCTGCTGGCCAAAGTTTTTTTCGGTGAAAAAATCACCTCCCGGAAAATCAAAACCCTGCTCCTGGCTTTTTGCGGTTGCGTGCTGGTGTGCGGCATTTTTGATCATGGAGCCACCATTTCCGTCCGGGGTATTCTTATTGGTATTCTGGCCGGTATCGACTACGCTTTTTTGAGCATATTTGCCAGGGTTGCCATTAACAAAGGCTACCATACCCTGACCATCAATACCTGGAGTTTTATCTGTGCCAGCCTGGGCCTCGCGTTATTCACCAACTGGGGACAGCTCGCAACGCTGGTCACAGCGGCGCCGCTTTCCATGGGGGGCCTGCTGTTCTTACATGCCCTGATTGGTGCGGCAGCGCCCTACATCTTATACACCGTAGCCCTAAACTACATTGACACCGGACGGGCTGCGATCCTGTCCTGCTCTGAACCGGTCAGCGCTACTCTTCTGGGCTACCTGCTTTACCATGAAACCCTGTCCCTTTATGCGCTTACCGGCATGATGCTGGTGCTGGCGGCTTTGATTATCTTAAGCAAACCGGAAGCTGAAGAACCAGCACGGGATGTTGCCGCCTGAACCGGTAGGGGGGCTTATCGCTAATGCCTTTTCCATTGGAGCCGCACGGATTTTATCATAAGAACAAAAAGTAGGGAAATATAATTGACTGAAATGATGCTGATTTTCGCGGGTGTAAAACAACCCTATATTCCAGTATAATAATTATATGATATAGTATTATAACTTAGCATAATTCGCTCAAATACATGAAAGCGTAGATACAGGTCAAAACATCATGTTAAAAAAGACGGCACCGTTATTAGTAATCCTTGCGGGATTTATGTGGGGGGTAATCGGTATATTTGTCAGAATCATGGGCGCAAATGGCCTTGATTCTATGACTATTGTCGAATGCCGGTTACTCGGCGCCATGCTCATGCTGGTCACCGGCCTTTTAATATATGATAAAAGCCTGCTTAAAATCAAGGTCAAAGACATATGGATCTTTGCCGTCGCCGGAATATTATGCACGGCTTTCTTGGGCACTTGTTACAATATCGCTATTAACGAGCTGACTTTGTCACTGGCGGCAATTCTTATATGTACAGCGCCTTTTTTTGTTATCCTGCTGGCCAACGTTTTCTTTGGTGAAAAAATTACCTCCCTGAAAATCAAAACCCTGCTTTTAGCTTTTTGCGGCTGTGTACTGGTATGCGGTATTTTTGATCATGGAGCAACCTTTTCCGTCCGTGGTATTCTGGTTGGTATTCTGGCCGGTATCGCCTGCGCTTTTTTGAGCATTTTTGTCAGGATGGCCATTAACAAAGGCTATCATAGCTTAACCATTAACACCTGGTTTTTTATCTGGGCCAGCCTGAGCCTGGTGCTATTTACCGACTGGGGACAGCTCGCCACGCTAATTTGCGCGGCGCCGCTTTCCATGGGGGGCCTGCTGTTCTTACATGCCCTGATTGGCGCGGCAGCCCCCTACATTTTATACACCGTGGCGTTAAACTATGTTGATACCGGGCGGGCGTCGATCCTGTTATGCTCCGAACCGGTTAGCGCCACTGTTCTGGGCTACCTGCTTTATCATGAAACCCTGTCCTTTTACGAGGCTACCGGCATGGTGATGGTGCTGGCCGCTTTGATCATCCTAAGCAAGCCGGAGGCTGAAGAACCCTGCCGGGTGGTTAGTGTCTGAACCGGTCGTTTGTTTAGTAAAATAATTGATTTAAGAGCCCTTGATTTTCAGTTCTTTTAACTGCCTGTGAAACTCTTCTGCGGGTAGATAAAAAAAATCCTTATGAACCTAAGGCAGGGTTTTTTCCAGATAGGCGATGTCGTTCATCCAGTTTAAATAGATGCAGAGGGCTGTTCCTGTTGTTTAGGACAGCCCTCTGCTTTACCAACAATTTCATGTTCTGATAGATACAGTTTCCCCACAGGTTTACTAAAGCACACATCCGGTGAACTGAGGATTTAATTGTTGGAGGCAGGTGAACTTTCTGCCGGTTCGGCCTCTGGAAGAGGTGTGGCAACAGCCAGGGTTTTTAAGGTCCGGTTTAAAATGGTTGCCAGCTCCGCCCGGGTTATTTTTTCGTTGGGTTTGAACTCGTTTCCTTCGTACCTCATGATACTGGTGTTAAACATAAAACTGATGTCAGATTGTTGTTCCTGGGTTAAATTAGTCATGTCAGCATAATTCGGCCACATTAATGTGGTAATAACAGATAGCTTTTTGGCAGCAAAAGAGTCGGCAATGGCACTGGCTACTTCCATCCTGGTAACAGCTTCCTGAGGTTTGAATTCTCTACCGGCGATGTCAAAGATATTATTATGGCCTATAATCATTGAATCTTTACTGTACCATAAATTATTTTCCACATCGTCATACAGGTCAGATGTGACAGGCGCTTTGATAAGCTTTAAATAATCATAATTCAAATCAAAGGTTCTCACCAGGCATACTGCCAGTTGTGCCCGGTCAACAATATCATCCGGGTTGAATTTGTTATCTCCGGTACCAAGCATGATACCTTTTTCATGAACGGCTTCAATATCGGCCAGAGCCTGGCTTGACTGAATGTCGTCAAATGGTGTCTGGGCAAAACCTGCGCCTGGGGCAATTAGAATGGTCGCTGCTAACACAACACTGCACAAAGTTCTTTTCATTTTGCTCATCTTTCTCCTCTTTTGTAGTTTTGTTATTTTTAATGTTTGACGGTAGGAATCGCCAGGTGGTTCACATATAAAGGCGGCGCCAAATTATGGTTGCGACCCCGGCATAAGATTTGCAAACAGCCGGCAAGTTGCTGGAGGATATATGAGAACCGATGTTGAATAGCTACGCGGGAAAAGTTTCACACAGGCAAAGCAAGCGAGATCTAAGATAATTACAAGAAACATAATGGAGAGCATGCTTTTAAAGAGCTGTTAAAATTACGCGAATTAGAATATATCCATTCTCCAGCTTTAGGTGAAGTGAAGTACGCCTGTGGAATTGGTTTAGCCGCAACTTCAGCAGTCAGTTATACTAAACAGGGCGGGACAACCAATGGATTAACTGAATAAAGATTCGTATGCGCCCAGATTAGGTCTCAGCCCGGTGATTGAACCAAGAGGGTTGTGTCAGATTGATAAAGGCTGTAGTGAAAAAGTAGCCTATATGTATGCGCGGATTGAAGACTATGGGTTTGAGCCGAGCGTCGACATTGTGGCTGACTCTTTTAAAGATGCTGGGAGGTTTTATTATTGATTGTTTTATATTACTTAATAAACCCGGCTATCACTGGTTTTGCATCCTTGCTATGCCTGCTTATTGGTATTTCATCAGAAAGTAGTATAAAACGCAAAGTTTTCATCGGATTAGCTTGTTTTTTAGTATTATTATTTATTTACTCATTATTCCGAATTTATTTTAGTGAACAACCAATGTATATTTAAGGGGTAAAAATAAGCCTATGCTTAAAATACCTAAAATATAATTGGGAACATCAAAATAAGACTCAACACAGAAATGTCAAGGCAATCTCACGTTTTAGAGGAGCCATGGACGGCAAAACTGGCTGCAATCACTATTCGGAAGCCCCGGTGAAAAATAATACTGGAAAATGTTTGTTGTGGAATATCAATGCCTTGCCAGTCACCTTATCTTCCATACATCGTTTTGCCTCGCAGGGGCAAGCACATGAGAATCGTCCCCATGTGCTAAGAAAGCCCCCCTTATATGAAACAGGAAAAGTCTGAAAACCACTGGACAAATCCTTCATCGTCAATAAATTAATCACTTATAGTACATTGAAATGATATAATATTATCTAAGGTTTTTTTTTGAAATACAGGTATTGAAAAGCCCAAAGAGGAGGATTGATTTAACATGAAAAAGTGGTTACTCCCGGTTGGTATTATTGTAATCCTGGCTATGATTCTGAGCTCTGGCTACAATAACCTGGTTAAGCTCTCCGAAAGTGTTAATAGCAGTTGGAGCCAGGTGGAAAACCAGCTGCAGCGAAGAGCAGATTTGATCCCGAATTTGGTGCAGACGGTGAAGGGCTATGCAGCGCATGAAGAAGGAATTTTTACACAGGTTGCCGAAGCCAGAGCAAAATTGGCGGGAGCGGCGACTGTGGGAGAGGCAGCCCAGGCGGATCAGGCTTTAAACAGCGCTTTGGGAAGATTATTGGCGATCGCTGAAAACTATCCGCTGTTGAAAGCGGATGCTAACTTCCGAGCCTTACAAGACGAGCTCGCCGGTACAGAAAACCGTATCGCTACAGCTCGCATGGACTATAACAATACGGTTCAGGCTTATAACACCAAAATCAAGGTTATCCCCACTTCGATTTATGCCGGAATCTTGGGCTTTGGCCCAAGGGATTACTTCGAAGCGGCTGAAAGCGCCAAAGATGTGCCAAACGTTGATTTCTCTAAATAAGTAAGTAAAACGAAGGGGATGAAACCACATGAAGAGGCTATCCCTTCTTGTTGTGCTAACCTTTTTGCTGCTGGCGGTGGTTTCTCCCATAGCGGCAGCCGCCCCTACTGTGCCGCAGCCCAGCAGTCAATTTTATGTCTTAGACCAGGCCAATGTACTTGATGACAGTACGGAACAAACCATTGTTCAAACTTCTGCTGCGCTGGCGCAACAAACAAAGGCCCAAGTCGTTGTTGTCACCATCAACAGCCTAGACGAAACAGCGCCTGAGGAATATGCGTTGGCAATTCTGCGGGGTTGGGGGATTGGTGATAAGACTCTAAACAATGGGCTGCTGATACTTGTGTCTCCAACAGACCGGGCATCCCGGATTGAGGTCGGTTATGGCTTGGAAGGCGCCTTGCCGGATGCCAAGACAGGCCAGATTCAGGATACGTACATGATCCCGTATTTCCAAAATAGTGACTATAATAAGGGGATCCTGAATGGTTATAGCGCGATCGTCCAGGAGGTGGCCAAGGAGTATCAAGTAAACCTGGAGATAGGCTCACCGCAACCTCTGGAGGAGACACCCACAAACCAGTTTCCTATGCCAACCTGGGCTAAAATTTTGATCGGCATCCTGCTCGTCGTGCTGTTCTATTTAGATTGGCGCTTCCTTAACGGTTTTATATTCGGGATGGTTATAGGAATGCTCCTGCGCGGAAGAGGCGGCGGTGGTGGTGGCTTTGGCGGGGGCGGTGGTTCAGGCGGCGGCGGGGGCAGCTCTAGAAAATGGTAACTCAAGCCCCAGGATGCTCAGAGCGATAGCACACGGCAAAGTGATAATAAGGTTCGATAAATATGGGAGAGGGGGCTAACCCCTTCCCCCTTTTTTGTACTAAAGTCATTCCTCTCATCATCTGGCAGATCAGTCCTGTTCAGTTAAAACCAGCGGACCGTTCTTGGTGATAGCAAGGGTATGCTCATACTGAGCTGACAGGTTGCCGTCCGCCGTTCTAGCCGTCCATCCGTTTGAATCAATTGTCAGGTCGTAGGAACCCAGATTGATCATCGGTTCGATGGTAAAAACCATCCCCTCAAAGAGCCTAATCCCACTGTTGAGGCGACCATAGTGGAGGACTTGCGGCGCTTCATGCATCTTACGTCCTATCCCATGTCCTGTAAAATCACGCACCACGGAAAACCCATTGGTTTCGGCATGATTTTGGATCGCATGTGAGATATCACCAAGCCGATTGCCGATAACAGCTTTGGCTATACCGATGTAAAGGCTCTCTTTTGTCACCTTGAGGAGATTATTAGCTCGGTCGGGTATATGTCCCACAGGGTAAGACCAAGCGGAATCAGCCAGCCACCCATCGAGATTGACAACCATATCAATGGTGACGATATCGCCTTCCCGGAGAGGGGTTTGAGTCGGGAAGCCGTGGCAGATTTCATCGTTGACTGAAGCACACGTCGCAAAAGGATAGTCCTGGTAACCCTTTTGCTCGGCTTTAGCCCCGTGAGCTTGAATGAATTCTTCTGCAAAGTGATCGATTTGCAAAGTCGTGATGCCAGGACGGATGAGCTTGCGGAGTTCCCGGTGGCAGGCGGCTAATATTTTACCCGCTTTAACCATCAACTCAATTTGTTGCGCGGTTTTAACTTCAATCATTCTTTATTTCACCTCAGATTTAACTTGTATGTAAACATGTTATGAATTATTATAATACGTTTCACAACGTAAAGAGAATGTAAAAAAAATTATGGATCATAATGAGCGGAGTTTATTTCTGTGGGAGCAAGAGGGACGATACTTTTTTTGCTTCACAAATAAACTGCTGATATAATGCTAAATAAATGCCGGCAAAAATATTAAGGGGTAGGTTATTGTTCTTTATGAAATGGAGGCTTTAAAGCTTTGGTGGATATAAAACTGAGATATGAAAGAAGAGAAGGCAGTTATAACAAACTGCTGCGAAAACAGGAAAAGGTAGATCGGCAGATAAGCAATTTAAGGCCAGCGATTTTTATCATAGGAATTAGTGCAGCTGTACTAATGTATATGGTTCACAATTACATCCTTTTTACTGCTGTTCTCGTTTTGTTTACAGCAATATTTATTTATTTTGTGGTGCGTCATGGAAGAATTAAAGATAACATGAAATACACCACTTTACTTCGAGATATCAATACCCTCTCGCTTAAGCGGCTGAAGGGTGAATGGAATACATTTATAGATGATGGAGAAGATTTTGTGGATAGTAGTCATAACTATTCAGGTGATCTCGATATTTTCGGTAAGAATTCTCTTTTTCAGTGGATAAACACAGCTAATACGTTTATAGGAAGGCACAAGCTCAGTGAATTGTTATTAGGGATAATAGGAAACAGTGACGATATTCGTGAAAGACAAGAAGCAGTGGATGAAATGGCAACAATGCTTACGTGGAGGCAAAGGTTTGTAGCAGAAGGAATGTTGGCAAAAGGTAAGATGCAGGATCCAGCAGCGCTTATCCATTGGACCAGAGAAAGTAGTGAGGCCTTCAGGAAAGCTTGGGTAATCTTTATCGTTAGAATTTGCCCAGTGGTCACCATCCTGCTCGCTTTAACAGGGTTTGTGCTAAATAAAATACCTTACTACTTGCCAGTAGCTGCACTAGTACTTCAGTTTGCGTTGCTTTCCTATAAAAAGAAAGAGCGGTACCAGATGTTTAGTATATCAGAGAATTACGCTGATGATTTGAAGGTTTATTATAAAATGATGAAGCTTTTTGAAAAACGTAATTTCAAATCTCCACACATTAAGGATATAAAAGACGGGATTAAAGATAAAGAGGGTTTGGAGTTTTTTAAACAGATTGATAAGCTATCTTCAATAATAGAGGCGATCTCCAACAGAAGAAATCTCTTTTATGTTTTTTTTAATATATTAGCACTGTGGGATTTCCAAAATATTATTGCCCTCGAACGTTGGAAACAGAAGTCGGAACATGTGCTAGAAGACTGGTTTGATGCACTGGGAAGAATGGAAGCGCTGGCAAGTCTCGCAGTAATAAGATTTGAAAATTCAGATTGGGTAATGCCCATGATTTCTGATGGGAAGGAAGCGGTTTTCGAAACAAAAGGTATAGGACATCCGCTGCTGACAGAAAAGAGCACACATAACGATTTCGCCATTGATCATAAAGTAAAAGTTTTGTTAATTACCGGTTCCAATATGTCTGGGAAGAGTACACTTTTACGGACAGCAGGTATCAACCTGGTGCTTGCTTATGCCGGGGCTCCGGTATGTGCAAGATGGTTTCAGGCTTCTATCATGGGAATAAATACCTGCATGAGGGTTACCGATAATCTTGGAGACAACATATCTTCTTTTTATGCTGAACTCTTAAGAATCAAAAAAATTGTCAAGGAAGCTGAAACTGGGAGAAAGGTTTTTTTCTTATTAGATGAGATTTTCAAAGGCACCAATTCTTTGGACCGACATACTGGTGCCAAGGTGCTCATTAACAAGTTAAGTCTTACCAACTCCATTGGCCTGGTTTCTACTCACGATCTTGAACTTTGTGAACTTGAACGGGAAAATAACAGAATAGCAAACTATCACTTTCAGGAGTATTATAAAGATGGAAGGATTTATTTTGATTATCAATTACGTCCAGGTCCTTCTACAACACGCAATGCCCTTTACCTGATGCAGCTAGCAGGGATTGATGTGGATGAAAATACGCTTTCAGGTATTGAAAAACTTTAACGCTTTGTTGAGTTTTATAGCCAGGGAGGGCCTGATTGTTCATTAAATCTTTACAAGCCTCTAACAGGGCTTGTTTTTTTGTCATGTCTTTTGGCTGTGTTTTTTATGTTTCGCTTTGGAATATCTCTAGCATTGACATTAAGTGTTGACATGGCTATAATCAAATGAGTAATTTACTAAATTAGTAAACCAGTAAAACCGAGGAGGTAAGATAATGAAAGTACCAACTACTTTAAAGCATAAACCGGTTATTGTAGCTGAAGATTATGATAAGATTGACGGCAGAAATGCTTATGATTCAGATACCAAAGGCCTTTCATTAGGGTTAGCGCAGTGGAATGACCGGGGTAAGGTAGATATATCCGCCAAAGTATGGAGATACACAGGTGAAAAATGGTCCAGACAGTCTGAAGAATTGCCGTTGCACCGTGTGCTCGACTTGGCGATTCTAGTTTGTAGAGCAAAACTGCATTTTCAAGAAGCTTATCGGTATGAGAAATTATATGATCCGGACAAACCCATGATAGACAGAGTGGGCTTACAGGGTGACGCTATGACCGTGGCTGTATGTACCGACAATGAAAAGATCAATGAGGATATTAAGCTATTCAGCCAGGCCCTCAGTAATGATGATGAGCTTCTTGGAGAACGATTGCGTACATTATCAAGGATTCTAAAAGAGATGGGGTATTAACTAAACCGTCCTCCTGCTTCTTTCCTCATGCTTTCCTTATCAAGTACCGCAAAAGGTTCGGTAATTGCTGGGTGATGGCTCAGGCAGTGTGGCGTAAGCAGCCTGTTCGGGGGAGTGCGCGTAGGGGCGGGATAGAACATCAAGCAGCCGCTCCATCACGCTGTAGTCTCCTTGTTCTGCGGCTGCTAGTGCTGCTTCTACCCGGTGGTTGCGAGGGATTAGCGCAGGATTGCAGCTTTGCATCAACTGCTGCGAGGTGGTTTTCGGTTCCTGCTGCCTGCCTAGCCTCGCCTGCCAAAGCTCCTGCCACTGAGTAAATTCTGTGCTGCCAAACAGGGCCGTATCCTCGGGCTTATCAAAAGTTAATGTGCGGAAGGTATTGGTATAATCCGCACGATACTTTTGCATCATACTGAGCAGGTCTTCAATAAGTGCTTCATCCTGCAGCTCTTCGTTAAATAATCCCAGTTTTGCTCTCATTCCCGTGAGCCAATTACAGTGATACAATTCGGTAAAATCTGAAATCGCTGTTTGGGCCAGTTTGACAGCCTGCTCCTGATTGTCATGAAGCAGCGGCAATAAGGTCTCAGCAAATCGGGCGAGATTCCACCCGGCCATATGCGGCTGATTGCCATAGGCATAGCGGCCTTGCAGGTCAATTGAACTGAATACCGTTGCCGGGTCATAGGTATCCATAAAGGCGCAAGGACCATAATCAATGGTTTGACCACTAAGGGCCATGTTGTCTGTGTTCATCACCCCGTGAATAAAGCCAACCAGTTGCCATTGGGCAAGCAGCACGGCCTGACGCTTAATCACTTCTTGAAGCAGCGTAAGATATTGGTTCGGGGTAGCGTCAACGTCTGGAAAATGTCGCTGCAGGGTATAATCAGCCAGCACCCGGAGTTCCTCAACGCTGCCCCATTGGGAAACGTATTGAAAGGTGCCGACGCGCAGATGACTGGCCGCCACGCGGGTCAGAATTGCACCAGGCAGTTCGGTTTCGCGGAGCACTGACTCACCGCTTATCACCACCGCCAGGCTGCGTGTGGTCGCAAAACCAAGCGCATGCATTGCTTCGCTGATGATGTATTCACGCAGCATTGGTCCAAGTACCGCCCGGCCATCACCCCCGCGGGAGTAGGGGGTTTTACCTGAACCCTTGAGCTGAATATCAAAGCGCTCACCCTGGGGAGTGATCTGTTCGCCAAGCAGCAGAGCCCGGCCGTCCCCTAACATGGTAAAACGCCCGAACTGATGCCCCGCGTAAGCTTGAGCAAGAGGCAAAGCGCCTTTAGGAATCAGGTTGCCAGCAAGCGTCGCTATACCATCTTGGCTTTGCAGCGCCTGGACGTTCAACCCCAGGACTGCTGCCAGCGGTTTATTGAGTAGGAGCAACTTCGGGGAGCGAACAGGGATTGGGCTCTGTTGGGTGAAAAATGATTTCGGCAGACGGGCATAACTGTTGTCCAAGTTCCAGCCTGTTTCTATTATTGCTTTTTCCTCTGTCATCGTAGCTCCTTTTCTTCTTGTCTTTTTGTGAATATCATAATCAAGGCATCCTATGATACTTTTAGTTATATATTTAGTGTCTGCTGCTGCCAATTTATTATCCCTTTCACA
>JAQVOH010000065.1 GCA_028702695.1 Desulfotomaculaceae bacterium | reverse complement strand
AGGGAGCGTATGTTTACAACCTGGACCTTGCCGGAGGCTTTTCCCTAAAAGGGAAGATTACCCACCTTTCTGCGGAAGACTACCTTAAATCAGGTAATTACTGGTATGACAGCGACAAGAACATAGCACGAATTCTCTATATCAATGACGACCTCTACACTCTATCCAACAGTTTTATCGTGGCGAACCAACTAGATGACCTCCAGGAAATTAAACGGCTCGAGATTAAATAACAACAGCCAGCTCTTTATTTATAGGAAACAAGCGCCAGGGTGCCCCCGGCGCTTGTTTCCGTTTTAAAAAAAGTGTTAGCATTTAAGCATTACCAAAAAAATGCGGGTGCGTATTAATGCTGAGGATAACCCCAAGACCACTACCCCAAAGGCTTTTCGAGAACAGCTTAACAGAAAACTGCCTATATTTAAAAAACACCGCGTCTAGCGCCTTGCAGCTGCATCATCTTTGACATGCTTTTGGTTTCCTGACAGACCACCCAAAATAAGCAGTTTTCTTCGGATGCGGTAAAATGGTCGCCGGTCTGCTCAAAGTTTACGGCGTAACATCCCCCGCTGCATTTCCTTGTACACTGTTTACAGTGCAGCGACTGCCTGTTGATCGGGTTGCGAAAAGGTCCCAGCATATTTACATCCACGCCGGTATTGACATTGCCGACTATATATTTACCTTCTGCACTGGTTAATCCCAGCATTTTCGAACAGGGACTTACATCCCCGTTAGGCGCCACGGCCAATGAGGTACTGCCGGCCCGGCAGCCCCACCTTGTGTACTCATCCTCATCATTTTCGAATTCCTCGATAAATATGGGAATTCCCCTGCGTTTTAACTCATGGTAGTCCTTGAGTATATCTACGAGGTTAAGTCCGTACTCTTTAATCTGCTCTTTATCCCAGCACCTTGCGCCCTGAGCCGGAGCAATAATAAACTGGTTGACGCCCAAGTCTACCAACTGTTTGAAATCATCTCTCATATCGCTTATGGCCTCGGTGCTGACCGTCATCCTTATACCCAGCCAGGGTTGGTACATTTTGATGAGCGGTATCATTTTAGCGATACTTTGCCAGGTACCCTTGCCACTCTTTGTCCTGCGGTAGCGATCATGGGTTTTTTTCCCACCATCCAGGCTCAAGAGCATATTGATTTTATACTGAGCAAAATATTTCAAAATTTCTTCATTGATTAGTGTGCCATTGGTGGTAACGGACCAGGTAACCGCAAGATTGCGCTTCCCTGCAGCTTCCAGGGCATAGGGTACAATTTGTTTAATCAAAGCAAATTCCAGGAGTGGCTCGCCGCCGATTAAAGTTATGTTTACGACCGGGAATGCCGCCCGTTCCATCAGTAGGTCAATTGCATTTTTAGCTGTGGTCAGGGCCATTCTTTCCTGGGGGTCTTTTTCGTGTATAAAGCAGTACTCGCAGGTCAGGTTGCAGTTAAAAGTCAAATTCAACTCCACGGCGGCCAACCCAAGTTTGCCCTTGGCCAGTTCCTTCTCCACAAGATTGACCAGTTTTGCAGCATCCTTTGGTCCTATGAAAAATTTTTCTTGCAAAACCCCGGTTAAATCCTGGGGAGAGTACACCGGATTTGTTCCGGTGTACTCTGCGATAAAGTAAACGATATGGTTTAACCAATCGCCCTGGCTTTTTTTATTCATAACTATTCCTTATCTTTTTTTTGCTCATGTACAGCAAAGTCAGTTGGCGGCAGGGGCGGTTCCTGGGACTTCGTACCCGCCGTTGGCGCCAGGCCAATGAACTGCTGCCCCGGACAGGCAAAGCCTCCGATCGATGGGCACTGGGAACCGCCGAACTGGAATGGCCTGCAGACAGGAGGAGGCGTACCTGGGCCTGGCGCTACACCTATAAACTGCTGGCCCGGGCAAGCAAAGCCGCCCAGGACGCCGCATTGGGAACCGCCAAACTGGAAAGGTCCGCAAGGCTGGCCAAATTGGAAAGGTCCACACGGCTGTCCGAATTGGAAAGGTCGGCACGGCTGCCCGAACTGGAAGGGACCGCAGGGCTGCTGGAATTGGAAGGGTCCGCAGGGCTGCCCGAACTGGAAGGGGCCACAGAAGAAGATGGGACATGCGCCGCCACCCGATGGGAAACTTGGCACATAGCTGCCCGGGCAGGCAAAGGAGAAGCTGCAGGTATCCGGAGGTCTGCAGATATAGCTCCTGGTACATGTGAAACCGGGGAAGCCGGTACAGGCGATTTCGGCTTTGGGCGCTTCACCGGCATATGTTTGCCCTCCTCCCTGTGGCCCAACAAGTGCGCCCGCCTTTATTTTTTCCTTTAACTGCTCTGCCAAATGGTCCATATCTTCCCCGGTAAGGGATCGTTTTAAAGAATCCCAGATAATCTGAACAGCACTGACAGGGATGCTCCCGACTCCCTCTTCAGTTTCCATACGTAATAAATTTTCATCTACTGCCAAAACGGTTCCGGCTATTATTCTTCCGTTAACCAGTTCAAGTGCAATTTTTTTCCCTTGGCTGGCTTTTAATTTTTCCAACAAGTTTAGCCACTCCTTTATCTGAGAAAATTGGTCATTTGTTGCCAGAATATGTTTGCTGCTGTGTTTTTGTTAATAATCTCTCCATCTATAAATATGTTCTTTACAAATCTGCGCCATAATCATATCAACAATAAAAAAAACACCCCTCGGGTGTTAGCATTTCACATACTGGGCTGGGCAGGCTGTTCCTCATATCTATCTTCATAATTTTCAACAGCTTCCCTGTAAAAACCAGCCCTTTCATAGTAGACGGCGAGTGCAGGAACCTGTTCCAAAGCCATTTCCGGGTAACGGAGCGCTGTTAGCTTGCCGCCCAACACGCAGCCCTGGTCAATGTCTATGGTATTGTTTACAAATTCTGCTTTAGAAACGGGGGTATGTCCGTAGACAATAAGGGCATCCCCAGAGTAATCCCTGGCCCAGTCTCGCCTGACCGGGAGGCCTTCGTCCGTAACCTCCCCGGTGGTATCTCCGAAGAAACAAAAGTTTTTAACCCGCTCCGTTACCTTCCCAATCATTTCTTCCTTGATCCCCCCGTGCGACACCACGAGTTTTCCACTATTCAGGACCAGGTACGGAGAAGCCTGGTGGTAGAGAGCGAGAAAGTTTTTCTTAAAGTGCTGTCTTTCATCCTCCGGCAGTTCTTTTATTTCAGCTACTGTCTTTTCCAGGCCATGGGCAACCTTGATGTTTCTTCCTTCCAGAAAGCGGGCAAGTTTTCGGCAGTGGTTGCCTGGGACATAGAGGGCACTGCCGGTATCAACCATGTCCTTAACCAACCAGAAGCATTTCAGGCTGTGCGGCCCGCGGTCGGTCAGATCGCCCAAAAACACCGCCTGGCGACCTGACGGGTGGAAAAACCGGCCAAACCGCCTGAGGTAACCCAGTTTATCCAGAAGCATAACCAGTTCATCATAGCAACCGTGCAGGTCCCCAATCAAGTCAAAAGGCCCCGGATAAGTCACCTCAAAGCTTCGTATATCCACCTTGAAATCATGGTGCTGCAGGTCCTCACGGGAAAGCGCCAAGACCTGGTTAAAGCCTTCTTCCCCCGCTGTTTGCAGAGTTTTGCTGAGCTGCTTGCTCATAGCTCCGATCACCTTTCGGGGCACTCGCCGCTCCCGGCCTGCATTGCATTCCAGACAGATCGGCTCGGGAGTATTGAATATAAGGAGCGCCACGTGAAATTTGTATTTTTTGCCTATGGCCAGGAGATCACTGCGGGCCTGCCGGGTCAGGGCGGTGGAGTCAGCGACCGTTAAGCACCCTAGGGCCAACCTGTATTCGATAAGAGAGCGGAATAGTTTGAACGCCTCTTTGGAGGCGGCCATATTTGTCTCATCATCGCTGACAAGGAGGCGACAACGGTCTGAGGACACTACAGCCGTCTCCTCAAAGTAGCTCAAGGCAAAAGTAGATTTGCCGCAACCCGGCGGTCCGCTTAAGACCAGTAGGGTGGTTTTTGGTATTGATATAGATGGCATTTTATCTAACCTCCCCTTTTATGCCTTAAGTTTAGCCGGAAGCACGTAAGTCTATCCCAAGAGGAACAAGGGGACGGTTCTTAAAAGGGGCCAATCGGAAGTTTTGCTTTTCAATCTTTACCAACAATCCAGGATATTGTTAATAATGGACAGCAATAATTCGCTGTATATACTTCCATACTGCTAAAACTGGCTACTAACAGCAGTGGTGCTTCCCAGTTTGCTCATATCTTGTTTACTTACTGTCCTGGAGTTGCGTCTCCGGCTGGTAATAGTAGGTAAGCGGCTGCAGTGGCACTATCCCACTGCAGCTCAGCCCCACACAACTCAGCGATAAAACGCAGCGGCACATGTATTCGCCCTGCCTGGAGCCGCGCCTTTGCACCCAGTGGGATATCATGGTCATTGACCAGTGCCGTAGATGCTCCGGCTTTAATGGTAATTGTGCTTCCGGACCAACTGACCGTGACTTCTTGCAACTCCTGGTCCCAGTCTACCTGCCCACCCATGGCTTCCAGCACCAGGCGCAGGGCTACCAGACAACGGCCGTTTTCCAGGAAGGGAACCGGATCCAAAACCAGTTCCTTACCATTCAAGAAAACTCGCGGCGAACTGACAGGCATCACCTCGGCCCCTGGGCTACCGAAGCTCAATCCATAACCAAGGGGATAGAGTTCACCTCCGTCAGTTTTCGGAATTGCTACCGGCAGTCTTCCGGACGGATTTAACTGACCAAAAACGGCCTTCATGCCGGCAGGAATGTCCGGCCCTTCAGCCCTGCCATAAATGCAGATATAGGCAGGTACATCCGCTATGTACATAATGTCATAGGGATTCCTGATGGCCATCACGACTACAGCTTTCTGCTGGTCCCGGCAATAGCCCACCGCATTTACCACATAGTCTGGCACCCAGTTTTTCCCGGGGGTGCGGCTATTGACATCGTTACTGGAAGAACCCAGCACGACATAGTCGGCGTTGTCGATGGCCACCTTTTGTTCATTATTTAAGGACTCCATATCGGTATAGGCAAAACCTTTAATATCTACCTGTTGGGCTTGTTCCCTGCTTAGTTGTAATAGGCTTTGCGTCATCAGGTCCAGACGGTCCTGCCACGGGGCCAGCAGTACTATCTTTTGCCCATTGCTGAGCTTGAAAGGAAGGATATTGCCTTCGTTTTTCAGCAAAGTTACCGCCTGATCCGCCACCTGTTGCTCCAAGGCATGGTGCTGGGAACTCCCCACTACGGCCAGGGCCGTACGCGTTTTATCCTCCAGTGTCTGACGTGCATCATGACTGGGCTGCAGTTTGTCGTTACTGATTTCCACCACACCCAGTTTAAGCTTCAGGGCTAATATCCTTTCAACTGATTGATTAATCCTTGTTTCAGTTATTTCCCCACTTTTCACTGCCGTCAGTACGGCTTGAACAGAGCGGTCCAGGTCGGCCGGCATCAAGATGATGTCGGTACCAGCTTTGACCGCTCTGATTACTGCATCTTCCGGACCAAAATGATCGGCAATGGCCTTCATTTGCATAGAATCGGTAACAACCACTCCTTTAAAGCCCAGATCATTCCTGATTAATCCGGTAAGCACCTTGTTGGATAAAGTCGCCGGCACATAGATGGGGGTGTTGTCCAGGCGAGAGATGACGGTTGATGAATCAATGGCCGGAAATGTTATATGGGCCGTCATGAGCAGATCAACCCCGCCGGCTATGGCTGCCTTAAAAGGTTTTAACTCTACCGCATCCAGACGGGAGCGGTCATACGGAACCGATGGTAATCCCAGGTGGGAGTCGACGGCAGTATCGCCATGACCTGGAAAATGCTTGACCGTAGCGGCTACTCCGGCGTCATGTAGCCCTTGCATGTAGGCTAACCCCAGGTCGGAGACCAGCTGGGGGTCAGCCCCGAAAGACCGCACTCCGATGACCGGGTTGTCCGGGTTGACATTGACGTCAACGTCCGGGGCAAAGTCTACATTTATCCCCAGAGCACGCAATTCTTCACCGATAGCTTGACCCACTTGTCGGCTGGCAACGGTTGAACGGGTAGCGCCAAGGGCCATGTTGCCCGGCATAACCGTCCCGGACTGTAGGCGATTTACAGCCCCACCCTCCTGGTCGACGCCAATTAAAAGAGGAACTGAACCGGCTGCACGCTGCAGCTGCTCTACCAGGTGTACCGTTTGCTCTGTGTTTACCAGGTTCTCCCTGAAGAGAATCACTCCACCAATATGATGTTGTTGTATAGCCTGAACGATCTCCCCATTGATATCAGTTACATCTTTACCATCCCATTGTCTGAAATCAGGCATAAACATCTGCCCGACTTTCTCCTCCAGACTCATCCCTTTAATTATCTCCGGCAGTTGCGTAGCTGTAGCTGAGTCCGCCCGTACCACATCTGACGCAATCACACTGAAAATAGTCAGCAATATGGCCAGCATTCCAGCCAGCCCTTGCAAAGTCCGCATTTACCTCACTTCTCCTTTGCCTGTTTAGAATTAATAGCAAACAACTATTGATTTTGAATTGCTAATCCAGGTCTTCATCATTTAGCTCCACATATTTTTCGTTCCAGTTTCTAGCCTGGCCGCTTCTTTTTCCCCACTCAGCAAACGATCTACATCATTATTAAACTGCTTGATCCAACTGCGCTCATTCATATTCCCCCCCTGAGCCATAATGGCACGCAAACGCCTTATTGCCTGTAACCAAGAGATTCCAGTTTCTTGATGGATTGTTTTATGACCGTAAGGAAAAGATTCGCTTTCTACTAATTTTTATCCTTCTGCTGGTGCCGCATCTGCGACATGGATGTCTATTTTCAATGAACCGCTGGTGTATTTCCATGCCATTCAATTGACTAACTGCCTGGATCAACACGTCATAGGCCAGAGACAAGCGTCCGGCTAATTTGATATTAGTCATGATTTGCGTGGAGTCAACTCGTTGCTCTTTTGTATTCAGCCCTGACAACTCAATAAACTTCTTGGTTAGCTTCTCAAATTGCCCATAGACGAGGTCTTCCTGAGCCGGATTTTCCACAGTATAGAGGCAGACTCACTATTAAATAGCTCTCCTTGAAGGTGGTTTTTATTTTCCCGGAACATATCTCCTGAAGACTAATTTATCTATTCGTTCTTCTCCTCTTCCTCTTGGCATGTAAAAAGCCGCTTGGTTTTGAAAACCGCGGCTTTGAAAGTTAAAGTTCATATAATTTACTGGATACCACAAGCTAGGCAAGCAGTAGAAGAAAATTGTCTACATGCTGAATTCGCACCCACACTTATTGGGAACTGCTCCGCATGATGGATATTTAGCCTTTTTTGGGGGCCTCTTCCTTGACCAGCTTGTCTTTTTCAGCGCCGCAGTTTTTACATTTGGCGGGCTTACACCTTGCCTCCAGAACAGCGCCACACTCTGCGCATTTGAAGACTGCCATCAGAACTCACCACCTTCTGCTGCTCTTCTAATCTCCATGATTGACCGCGCTATATCGCTCCCGCCAAACACAGCTGAACCGGCCACCAGTACAGTGGCCCCGGCTTTTACCACAGCTGCGGCCGTTTCGCGGTTAATTCCACCGTCCACCTGGATTTCGGCAGCCAGACCACGCTCCTCCAGCATGCTTTTTATGGCCCGTATTTTAGGAAGAACCTCGGGTATAAAGGCCTGTCCTCCAAAACCGGGGTTTACCGTCATCAATAAAACCAGGTCAACCAGAGGCAGGATATATTCAATGGCTGAGGGAGGAGTCGCCGGGTTTAAGGCTACCCCTGCAAGAGCGCCTTTATCCTTGATCAAAGACAGCGTCCGGTGGAGGTGCGCTCCGGTCTCCGCGTGGACGGTGACCAGGTCCGCCCCGGCATTAATAAAATCTCCTATATAAAGGTCAGGGTTCTCAATCATCAGGTGCACGTCCAGGCACATCTTTACTTTCGGGCGCAAAGCTTTAACCACCAGCGGGCCAATGGTAATATTGGGCACAAAATGACCGTCCATAACATCTATGTGCAGGTACTCCGCCCCGGCTTCCTGCGCTTCCAGCACGTCTGCCAGCAGCGCTGTGAAATCAGCGGACAAAATAGAAGGGGCCAGCTTTACCATGCTTAGTATCTCCTCCTTTCCTTTAAGTCATTTAAAAATTCCAGGTACTGCAGGTAACGCGACTGCTGGATGGCGCCGGACTCTACAGCCTTTTTAACCGCACAGTTCGGTTCCTGATCATGCAGGCACCCGGTAAAGTAGCACTCCCCATGTAATTCAGCTATTTCCGGAAAGTGACTGGCCAGGTCCACCTGCTTCATATCAGGCAAATCAAGACTGGAAAAACCTGGTGTGTCAACCACCAACCCGCCTTCGGGCAGGCTAATCAGTTCCACGTGACGGGTTGTGTGCTTTCCTCTTTTAGTCTTAACGCTGATCGTCCCAGTTTTAAGTTTAAGACCTGGTATTAGAGCATTTAACATAGTGGACTTGCCAACTCCGGACGGTCCGGCAAAAACCGACACCCTGCCCTGAAGCTCTTGACGCAACTGGTCCAAACCCTCACCAGTCTTGGCGCTGGTCACCAGCACACGAAAGCTCTGTCCATACCGGGCAGTGAACTCAAACTGGGTATCATCGTCAAGGTCTGACTTGTTAAAACAAAGTATGGGTTCTATTTGGTTAACCGAGGCGGCGATGAGAAAACGATCTACCAGACCCGGGTTGGGGTCGGGCTCCCTGAGGGCAAAAACCATTACGGCCTGGTCGACGTTGGCCACCGGCGGCCGTACTAAAACAGTGCTCCGAGGCAGCACTTTCTCGACCACCCCGGCCCGCCCATGGCGCGGGATCAATTCTACCCGGTCACCCACCAATACCTGCTGTTTCTCGTGGCGAAAGCGCCCCCTGAGCGAGCATTCCCACTCTTTCCCGCCAGCGAGGACGTAGTAGAAACCACCGTAGGCCTTTACTACAATTCCTTCCACAATTCCGCTGCTGTTAATCAAGTTCCTGCTCATAACTCAGCTTATTATCAATATATACTTGAACCACCGCTTTTCCATAGTACTGAACATCTTTAACAACCTTTTTCCCTGCTTTCTCGGTATTAACGTAGGCCATGGTGCTTCCTCTGACATCATTAACCACGATCTTAAGCTCATGGGTTTTATTGTCATCCGGGATATTGGTGACTTCCACCCTGGCCTTGCGCGGGGACGGGCCGGGGCCGTTGCTAACAGTCACCTGAACCGTTGAGCCTTCATCGACACTTGTACCGCTTTCCGGGTTCTGGCTGATAATCTGCCCCGTCAGATAGTCAACGCTGGTAGCCTTGACGATGTTTTCACCCAAAGTTAGCTTCATTTTCTCAAGCTCCGACCGGGCCTGCTGCACCGTCAGGCCGTCCAGGTCCGGTACTTGAATGTTCGCCGGCTGTGGGCCTTTACTCACAGTCAGGGTTACACCGGAGCCTTTAGCCAGTTTGGAATTGGGGTTGGGGTCCTGTTCCATCACCACATCCTTCGGGTATTCGTCGGAATAGCTTTCCTTTGGAGGCTCAACGACAATGAGCTCGTACTGGCTAACTTTTATCCGGGCTTCACTTAAGGAGAGATTCACGACATCGGGAACCTCTCTGATTTCCCGACCCTGGCTGACCGTAAGGGTTACGTCGCGGGTAACCTTAACGCTTGTCTGCTCGGGCGGATCCTGGGAAATCACCAGTCCCGCCTGTACAGTCGGGTGGTTGCTGAGGGTAATCTGAATATTTTTATTTTTAAATCCCTTGGCCAGAAGTGCATCCTTCGCCTCTTCCTGGGTCATCCCTACCACCGACGGCATCTGAATCTCCGGGACATTCACATAAAATTGAAAGGCGGCAGCCCCCGCAACCAGCAAGGCCAGGGCCACCAGGGCTACCCACAACCAGGCCGGCCGGCGCCTGCCGGGAATATTCTGCTCGGGCATGGAAGTGGCGGGTGGGGAAGGTAAATTCCCCCTGGTGACAGTCGGGATAACTCTTGTGGCAAACTCATCCTCTGCATCAGCCTCACCAGCCTTTGGAAAAATGGGTTTAGCAACACTATCCAGTTCCAGGGATAGCTGCCTTGCCGTCTCATAACGCTCCACCGAATTTTTGGCCATTGCCCTCATAATAATATCTTCAATTCTGGGTGAAACTGCCGGGTTCAGACTGGAGGGGCGAGGCGGCGCCTCCTGGATATGTTTGAGGGCGACAGCGATGGGTGTTTCTCCTTGAAAAGGAAGTACACCAGTTACCATTTCATATAATACTATACCCAAAGAATAGATATCGGAACGGGGACCTGCGGTTTCTCCCCGTGCCTGCTCCGGAGAAATGTAGTGCACTGAGCCTACGATAGTGTCGGTTTGGGTCAGTGTGGCGGTTGTGGCCTCCTTGGCAATACCAAAATCAGTCAGTTTGGCCCGCCCTTCCCTGGTTATTAAGATATTCTGTGGTTTCACATCCCGGTGCACAATATTATTTTCATGGGCATGCTGGAGGGCATCACTAATCTGCCGGGCAATTTCCACCACCCGCTCCGTCGGGATTGTACCCTGCGCCCTGATGAAATTCTTCAGGTTGTCCCCTTCAATATACTCGATGACCAGATAGTGGGCTTTTTCTTCCCAACCAACGTCGTAAATGTTGACTATATTTGGGTGGGAGAGGCTGGCAATAGCCTGGGCCTCCCTGCGAAAACGCTGCACAAAATCCTCATCGCAAGTGAATTCAGGCCGGAGAACTTTGATGGAAACCAGGCGGTTTAATAAGGTATCCCGTCCCTTATAAATGATAGCCATACCACCGCCGCCCAGCTGTTCCAGGATCTCATATCGGTTTCCCAAGAGTTTCCCGATCAATCATATTCACCCCTAATTCATTATGTAAAGAGCCCTGATGCTTCAGAAAATAACACGAGTTGTTATGAAATAATGATGTTATCTTACCACGACTCCAGCCAAAGCAGAAGACCGTGGTCAATTAAACTTAAAAGTGGACTCACTAGTAGCCCGCCGCCACGGCAGCGGCAAGGAGACTTCCCGCCACAGGCGCCGCCACTGTGCCACCCGAACCGGCATTTTCCAGAATTACCGCCACTGCCAACCTCGGCTGGTCAGACGGGGCAAAACCGATGAACCAGGCGTGGGATTGTCCCTGGGGGTTTTGGGCGGAACCAGTCTTGCCGGCCACCTGCATGCCAGAAACGGCCGCAGCCTGGGCAGTACCGTTTTTGACCGCGCTTACCATTCCCTCTTTAATTTTCAACGCTATCTCCGGGGTGGTCGCAGTCAACCAGGTCCGCGCCACTTGGCTCTCTACCGTTGTCCCTAGAGAATCTTTAACGGTATCGACCAGATAGGGTTGCATGATGATGCCTTTGTTGGCAATGGCTGCAGCAGAGAGCGCCATCTGCAGCGGGCTTACCAGTATTTTCCCTTGCCCAATAGCGCTGCTGGCCAGTTCCGTAGGGATGAGCGACCCTGCGGCAGCCATTGTCCCGGCACGAGCGGGAATACCTACGGGAGGTTCCTGGAGTAACCCGAAGGCTTTAACAGTCCGTTGAAAACCGTCCGCCCCGGCTGTTACTCCAAGCTGGGCAAACGTTGTGTTGCAGGAAACAGCCATTGCCCTGGTCAAGTCAACCTCGCCATGCACAGCTGTATCATTGAGCTTGTAGCCGTCCACTACCAGGTAGCCGGGGCATTCGAAATTCTTTTGGGCCAAGCTCGGGTCGGTTGCCAGCGCTGCAGCAGCGGTGACAATCTTAAAGGTCGAGCCGGGTGGATAGGCCCCCTGGGTTGCCCGGTTGATAAGGGGCTTCTGGGTGTCCTGCAGCAACTGGGGCCAAATATCTTCCAGCCGGTTGGGGTCGTAACTGGGGCTAGAAGCCATCACCCGCACCGCCCCGGTCCTGGGGTCAAGCAATACAACTGCGCCACGACGACCACCCAGCATATCCATGGCCAGCCTTTGCAGGGCTGAATCCAGCGTCAGCGTAACGTCACCGCCTAATTGCTCCCTGCCTAAAAGCTTGTTGATCAGGTTTCTGAACCGGTCGGCGCCTTCCATGCCTAGAAGGTTGCGATCGTAAGCTGATTCGAGTCCGGAACGACCGTACAGTTCATTAATGTACCCAACAACTTGAGCCGTGTTTTGCCCGGCCGGGTAGACCCGCTTACTCTTATTTTGGCTGTAATCGCTCCTGGCCAGGGCTACCCCTTTGGTGTCATAAATTGTCCCACGTCTTACCTGAGCCTCGTATTCCTGAAAACGGTGGTTGTAGGGGTTGTCCGCTAAAGCAGGACCTCTGAACATCTGCATATAAGATAGATATATCACCAGGACTGACAGCAGCCCCAGCAGCAGATAGCCCAGTTTTAAAATATTTTGTTTCATAGGCGCGACCCTGCCTCGTGAGATATGTTTAACAATAGTCCCAGCAGGATAAAGTTGGCAACCAGGGAACTGCCGCCGTAGCTCATATAAGGGAGGGTTACTCCGGTAAGAGGCAGCATTTTGGTCACCCCCGCAAGGATTATAAAAGCTTGCAGGCCCAGGATCGCAGTCAGCCCCGCAGCCGCCAGGGAAGCGAAATCGTCTTTAGTTTTAAGCGCAACTTTCATCCCGCGGTAAACAAAAATCATAAACAGTAGAATGATGCTCACCCCACCGGCCAGTCCCATTTCTTCGCAAATGGCTGCAAAAATAAAGTCGGTATGGACGGCAGGTATCAGGGTAGGGAAGCCCTGACCCAGACCGGTACCGGTTACCCCACCCGAACCGATGGCAAAAATCGACTGGATAATCTGGTACCCGGTAGTATCAATAAGAGGCCATGGATTGATCCAGGTTTCAACCCTGGTACGCACGTGGTCAAAAAGAAAATAACTTGCGGACGCCCCCGTCAAAAAGAGCCCCATGCCAAAAACAGCATAAAAAATACGGGAAGTTGCTACATAGACCATAGCCAGAAAAGTACCGAAATAGATCAGTGCTGTACCCAGATCCCTCTGGAAAACAAGAAGCAAAAGCGAAACTCCCCACATAGCCACCAGCGGCACCCATTCCTGCGGGCTTGGAATATTTAGCCAGCCCACACTCCTCGTGCCAGCAGCAAGAGCCTCCTTGTTTTCATCCAAAAAACTGGCCAGGAAAAGGACTACCAGGATTTTGACGAACTCAGAGGGTTGGAACTGAAAGAGACCGAAGTCGAGCCAACTTTTCGCCCCACCCTCCTCCTTGCCAAAAAATATGGGTAATACCAGGGCGATCAGTCCCACCAGGGCGTATATATATTTGTAGTCGTCAAGAAACCTGAAATCTTTAAGTAACCTGGTGGTCAGCAGCAACGCTACTAGCGCGACCAATAGCCAAATAGACTGGCGCATCCCATAGGCGGGATTGAGCCGGAACAAAAAAACGAGACCTGTAGCTGTAAGGACAGCAGTTAGCGGGAGTAATAAACAATCACCCCGAAAGCCCGTAAAATGCCAATAGATATGCACCAGGAAAAAACCAGCAACTGCTGCCAACCCTGCCTCCAACGCGATGAGGCCCGTTGAGCCGGGCATGGCCAGGAAAAGCACCAGCATCCCGATCAGGGTATAAACTCCGGTCAAAAAGAGCAGTTTTCGCTCTACCATGCGGTTCCTGGAGATAGAGGCGAAAGTGGAAAACAACTGGCCTGACCTTTTATGCCCCACAGAATTCATGCAATACCTCCGTTGTATTTATACGAAGCTGGTATCATTTTTTTGTGGGTTCTTAAATTTCCAACAGGATAACCGTTATATTATCCTTCCCCCCTGAACCCAGCGCTTTATCCACAAGACTACGGGCAGCACGATCCAGGTCGGGGGAAGTGCGTATGGTCAGCATAATTTCATCAGGACGAAGGTACCCTGTTAGCCCGTCTGTACACAGCAGCAACAGGTCGCCCGGGCTGATCTCGTGATGATAGATATCGACGTTTAAGGAAGGCGCTGTTCCCAGTGCCCTGGTCAGGACGTTGCGTTGCGGGTGATGCAAGGCCTGTTCTTCCGTTAACCCCCCGTTTCTAACCAATTCCCGCACCAGGGAGTGGTCCTCGGTAAGCTGCACGATCAGGTTTTCGCGTAACAGATAGGCCCGGCTGTCCCCGACTTGGGCTATATAAATCACTTTCTCCCGCTTTAAGCAAGCTGTAATCGTAGTACCCATACCAGCCCACTGCTGGTTCCTGCTTGCCAGTTCAAATATCTTCCGGTTTGCTTCTTGAACTGCAGCAATTAGAGCTTGCTCCGGGCCTTCTCTTTTTTGCAGCCTCTTGGCCAGCACCTGCTCCAACATTTGCAGTGCTGTGACGCTCGCCACCTCACCGGCCAAATGGCCGCCCATACCATCGGCTACAGCAAAGAGGCCGATTTCCGGCGACACACAAAGGCTGTCTTCATTAAGAGACCTGACCAGCCCTATATCAGTTATCTGAGCCCACCTCATGCTCCCACCTCACAAACTGAAAAATGATGCCTCCGATTTTAATTATGTCTCCGTCGACCAGCACAGTAGGCTGGTCAATCTTGACTTCGTTTAAAAAAGTGCCGTTGGTGCTTTGCAGATCCTCAAGCCAGTACTGCCCTTCTTTAAAGAAGATCAGGGCATGCCTGTTTGAAGCAAACGAGTCCCTAATCTG
>JAQVOH010000064.1 GCA_028702695.1 Desulfotomaculaceae bacterium | reverse complement strand
TTGGTGACATAATATGGTCCCTGGACATAGTTGCCGCTCATGCCCAGACGGTGCCCATCATAGGTATGTCCCCCGATCGACCAGAGGCCTGACTCGTATAAGCAGCCCGCTTCCTGGACACTCAGATGGGGCCTGCTGGGCTCTGGACGGTAGTAGGTGTCGAACCACTTGGTTACGGCAAACACAACCGCAGGGTAGTTGAATCTTTCAGTCAATGGCAGCACATATTCGTAAATATCACGGTAACCGTCGTCAAAGGTAATCAATACGGATTTCGGTGGAACAGCGACTTTGCCATCAATGAAATCATGAAACTGCTCCAGCGTGATGGGATGGTAACCGCTGGTTTTTAAGGCCTGAAAGGTAAGCTCCAACTGCTCCGGGCTGGTAGAGTAAAGGTTATCGGGATCATCATCAACGGCATGATACAACAAAACAGCCACCCTTTGGTCTTTAGCCAGTTCCAACTGCTGTTCCGGCAAAACAGACTCGCTACCTGTGGCGGTCCGGCAAGAAAAAAAGAGGCTTGCCAGGCACCCGGCAATAAACCATACACCAACTACTCTTAATAAGAACGAATCAATACTATCTTTGCCAATGAATAACTTCAATGTTAATTATCTCCATTCATTTATGGTTTAAGAATACCAGGCTCTGTTCAAGCCTGGCGGCTGGGCTGCTATTGAATTTCAACAGGGACTACGAATTACCTTCTCTTAACAAAAAAAATAAACCAGGCAGAACATTATTTCACATTGGATCCTTCCAAACCATTAATGAATTTAAAAGAGCTGGCCATACATAAACCCACTTTTCTTTATCTTTTAAGTGGTATTTTATAAATTTCTGGTTTCAATAAAACACCGCTTTCAGACCTTGCGGCCTGAAAGCGGTATTTGTCTTCAGTTTCAACCGGTTTCCGCGTTACACAGGAGCCGGTTCTCTTCACTTGTCCTAGCTTACCTTCTCAACCTTTACCGCGCAGACCTTGTACTCGGGGATCTTGGAAATCGGATCACGCGCCGCGTTGGTCAACTTGTTGATCGGCACATCCGGGTATTGGAACGAGGTGAAGACCAAGCCCGGCGTTACGATTTCGGTAATCTTGGCAGCCACTTCCACCTGTCCACGGCGGGAAGTAACTCTGACTTTGTCACCGTCTTCGATCCCCAACTTGGCGGCATCGATGCAGTTAATCTCAAGGTATTCTGTCGGATAAAATACCTCCAGGGCACCGGTCCGTTGGGTCATGGTACCAGTATGATAGTGGTATCTCCTGCGTCCGGTGCTTAAGATGAGCGGGTATTCCTCATCTGGCATCTCGTTGGGCGGAATATGCTCTACAGCGTGGAACTTACCTAGTCCCCGGCCAAATTTGCCAACGTGGAGGAACTTGGTGCCAGGATGCTCGGCTGTCGGGCAAGGCCACTGCAGGCTGCCGTTTTCCAGCCGCGCAAAGCTGATGCCACCGTAGGACGGGGTAACCTTGGCGATTTCATCCATGATCTCCCCGGCTGAGCCGTAATTCATGGGATATCCCAGGGCTGTAGCAATCATGCAGATGATTTCCCAGTCAGCCTTGGCCTCTCCCGGAGGATTGACAGCCTTGCGAACACGCTGCACACGACGCTCGGTATTACTGAAGGTGCCGTCCTTTTCAGCAAAACTGGAAGCGGGCAAAACCACATCTGCCAGTTGCGCCGTCTCGGTCAGGAAAATGTCCTGCACTACCAGGAAATCCAAAGACTCCAGGTTGTGAGCAGCATGGTTGGAGTCGGGATCCGACAGAACCGGATTCTCACCCAAAATGTAGATAGCTTTTACAGATTTACCAGCCTCGTCGATGATTTCACCAACGGTAAGACCAGTCTTGGACGGGAGTTCGTCAACACCCCAGGCTGCTGCAAACTTGGCACGGTTCGCTTCAAGCGCTACCGGCTGATAAGCAGGGAAGAAGGCGGGCAGCGCGCCCATGTCGCAGGCGCCCTGGACGTTGTTCTGACCACGTAAGGGGTTGACCCCACTGGATTCCTTGCCGATCTGGCCGCATAGCATGGTCAGATTAGCTACGGCAAAGACGTTATGAGTACCGCAGATATGCTGGGTAATACCCATGGTATAGAGGATGGAAGCGTTTTTGGCCTTGGCGTAGCCCCTGGCTACTTCCTTAATAGTTTCTGCCGGTACACCGGTTATTTCAGAAACATAATCCGGCGTGTATTTAGCTACTGTTTCTCTTAACGCATCAAAATCCTCGGTGCGTTCTGTTACAAATTCCTTGTTCCAGAGCTCCTCGGCAATAATCACGTTAGCCAGGCCGTTTAACAGGGCTATGTCAGTACCTGATTTTATCCGGAGGTGGTAATTCGCCAACCCTGCTATTTCAGTACTGCGGGGGTCAACCACAGCCAGGGTGGCCCCGTTGCGCACAGCCTTTTTGACCTGGATGCCGATGATGGGGTGACCTTCGGTGGTGTTGGTACCAGTGGCAAGGATAAAGTCAGCATTGGCAATTTCTTGGATGCTGTTGGTCATTGCACCGCTTCCAAAGGCTGCCGCCAGACCGGCGACAGTGGGAGCGTGTCAGAGACGGGCACAGTGGTCGACACTATTGGTGCCGAGCACTGCGCGCGCCAGCTTATTCATTAAATAGTTTTCTTCGTTGGTACAGCGGGCGGAGGAAAGGAGGGCAATGGCATCCGGACCGTAGTTGGCCTTAACGGCACCCAACTTCTCCTTCACAAATGCAATCGCTTCAGCCCAGGTGGCCTCCTCAAACTTGCCGTCTTTCTTAATCAAAGGCTTCTTCAGACGATCCGGGTGATTGATAAACCCGTAGCCAAAGCGGCCTTTCACACATAGGGCGCGTCCGTTGACATCACCGTCGGTCGAGGTAACCCCGATGACCTTGCCGTCCTTGACGTTCAGGTCAAAAGAGCAGCCTACACCGCAGTAGGGGCAGGTAGTGGTTACCTTCTCTATTTCCCACTTACGGGCTTTGCCGAGCATCCCTTTTTCACTCAGAGCGCCGACCGGGCAGACTGACACACAGTTGCCGCAAAAGACACAGTTTGAAATATCCGAGTCGCTATACGTTGTTCCCATGGCAGGGGTGACCAGGGCATTGAAACCCCGGTAGGCAAAATCAATTGCATTGTTGCCCTGTATTTCCTGGCACATCCTAACGCATTTGCCGCACAGGATGCATTTGTTCATATCCCGTACGATAAATGGGTTATCCTCTTCGATCGGATAGTTGTGTTTTTCACCCGGGAAAGCCCCGACCTTGACCCCGTAATAGTAAGCGTAATCCTGCAGCTTGCACTCACCGTTCTTATTACAGGTAAGGCAGTCCTCGGGGTGGTTGGCCAACAAAAGTTCCAGGTTGGTCTTACGTGCTTCTAATACCGCCTCTGAAGCGGTGTAAACAACCATGCCCTCGGTTGCCTCGGTCACACATGAGGCCGGCAGGTTGCGGGCGCCCGGTATTTCCACCACACAAATGCGGCAGGCGCCAGGCTTGCTTAATTCCGGGTCATGGCAGAAGGTGGGGATAAAGACACCCACACTCTCTGCGGCTTCCAGGACCGTGGATCCTTTCGGCACAGTAACCTGGATACCATCTATGGTAAGCGTAACGGTTGCCACCATTAAATACCTCCCTAAAACTTCACTCCTTTCCAAATTTCGGGAGGCACAGTAGTTTCCCACTGAACCCTATCGGCCAGCTATCATGCCCTGTGGTTTAGATAGTATGGCTCGGAGTTCATTATTCATTTATATAGTTAAACAGTCACTATCTTTATTTTTCCAGCTCTTTGAGCTTGGCCAGCACGTCTTCCAGTTCCAGTGCTTCAGGCCAGGATACTTCAACAAACTCGTTGTCTTTCTTGAGCATCGGAGTAAGAGGCTGGTCGCTGTAGCGCAGTTCCATGCCGAGTCTCCCCTTGAGGCAGAGCGGGCGGCCCTCGCCTGGTGCCTTTGCGGTCACTCCGATAACCTTATCACCCTTATAATTGAGGTCAAATTGGCAGCCGGCATCGCAGAAGGAACAGGTGACCTGTTTTTTCGCAATTTCATAGGTCCGGCCCTTGCCTGACAAGTTGGTATAGGTCAACGCACCCACTGGGCACACTGCCACGCAACGCGCGCAGGAAACGCAGGCAGATTCAGCCAGGTTTGTATCCATGGCTGGCGCCACCCTGGTCTGGAAGCCACGGTAAGCAAAGTCAATGACCTGGCGATCCTCCACCTGAGCGCAGGTACGGACACACCTGCCGCACAGGATGCACTTGTTCAAATCCCGGGTGATATACGGATTTGAGTTGTCAACGGGATAGCTGTGCTTCTCTCCCCCAAAGCCCGATGACCCGACGCCGTAGCGATAAGCATAGTCCTGCAGCTTGCAGTCTCCGTTTTTGTCACAAGTCAGGCAGTCAGTGGGGTGGTTGGCCAGGAGCAATTCGAGAATAGTCTTGCGCGCTTCCACCACGTCGGGTGACTCCGTCTCAACCACCATGCCGTTAGTTGCTTCCGTAACGCAGGAAGCCATCAATGACCGCGCTCCCTTAATATTAACAACACATATGCGGCAGCCACCATAACCAGGGGCTTCCGGGTCATGGCAGAAGGTGGGAATAAAGAAACCGGCTTCTCTGGCAGCATCCAGCACTTTTGTCCCGGCCGGGACAGTAACTTGCTCGCTATTGATGGTAAGGGTTACATTAGCCAATTTTCATTCCTCCCTTACGCTTTGTATATGGCGTCAAATTTACATTTGGTAATGCAAGCTCCGCACTTGATACAGGCAGCCGGATCGATTGAGTGAGGCTGTTTCTTCTCGCCTGTTATGGCGGAAGCCGGGCAAGCCCTTAAGCATGCGCCGCAGCCTGTGCATTTCTCCGCATCGACCGTATAAACTAAGAGAGCCGCGCAGACTCCGGCCGGGCAACGTTTATCGACAATGTGCGCCATATATTCGTCACGGAAGTATCTCATGGTGCTTATAATCGGGTTCGCGCAGGTTTGTCCAAGCCCGCATAATGCTGATTTTGTAATCACAGTGGACAGCCGATCCAGGGTATCGAGGTCCTCGATCACACCTTGACCGTCACATATTCTATGCAGGATCTCAAGCATCCTTTTTGTTCCTTCACGGCAGGGGGTACATTTGCCGCAGGACTCGTTCTGGGTAAAGTTCAAGAAGAACTTGGCTACGTCAACCATACAGGTGGTTTCGTCCATTACCACCAGGCCGCCGGAACCCATCATGGAGCCAGCTGCTGTCAGCGATTCATAATCAATCTTTAAGTCGAGTTGTGATGTGGGCAGGCAACCGCCGGAGGGCCCGCCGCTCTGTACAGCCTTGAACGTCCCGCCGTCTTGGATACCGCCGGCAATATTGAAAATGACTTCTCTTAAGGTAATGCCCATGGGAACTTCGCATAAACCAGTGTTATTTACTTTACCGGTCAGGCAGAAAACTTTGCTGCCCTTGCTCTTATCGGTACCCATAGATGTATACCAGTCGGAACCGTTCCTGAGGATGAAGGGCACGTTGGCGTAGGATTCCACGTTGTTAAGACAGGTTGGCTTGGCCCACAAACCCGAATTGGCGGGGAAAGGCGGGCGAACACGCGGCATCCCGCGCTGACCCTCGATGGAATTCAGCAAGGCAGTTTCTTCGCCGCAGACGAAAGCGCCTGCCCCGGCCTTGATTCTAATATGGAAGTTGAAGCCTGTATCGAGGATGTTTTCACCTAATATACCAAGCTCTTCAGCCTTGGCGATAGCCAGGTTGAGCCGGCGGATGGCCAGCGGATATTCAGCCCGGCAGTAGATGCACCCCTCATCGGCTCCGATAGCGTAACCAGCGATCATCATACCTTCCAGGATTGCGTGCGGGTCACCCTCAAGTACGCTGCGGTCCATGAACGCGCCCGGGTCGCCCTCGTCAGCGTTACAGACGGCATATTTCTTATCCCCTTGGGCATTATATACAAATTGCCACTTCATGCCGGTTGAGAACCCGCCGCCGCCACGACCTCTTAACCCAGATTTCTTAACTTCGTCAATGACCGCCTGGCGTTCCATACCGAGAGCTTTTTCGAGACCCTCGTAACCGCCGGTGGCAATGTATTCACCAATACTTTCAGGGTTTGTCCGGCCTAAGCGGGAGGTAACTGAACGAACCTGCTTCTCGTAATATGGAGCTTTTTCCATAATGTCAATACCTTCATAAGGGGTGGCCTCACCGGGAATCTGGATGGCTGCCCACTCATACACCGGCGTCTTGTTTTCGACGTGGCTCTCAAGTAGCTGAGCTACCTTATCAGGGAAAATATCCCCATATACAACACTGGCAGCACCTGGCAGGGACACTTCAACCATAGGCTCACGATAGCACATACCGATGCAGCTGGTGAAGTCAATATCGATATCCAGGCCACGTGCTGCAACTTCTTCTTTAATGGCCTCCATTACCTTTGCACCGCCGGAGGCGATGCCGCACGTCCCCAAACCTACAACAATACGGGGACGGCTGAGCTTTTGTTTATACTCTTCCTGGCACTTCGTACGCAAATCGTTTAAATTATTCATACTCTCCCACCCCCTTATTCATAAGTATCAAGGATTGCCCCAACAGCCTTGGGATTAAGCCGGCCGTGCGTATCATCGTTAATCATCATACAAGGCGACAGGCCACAGGCACCGATGCAAGCCACGGTTTCCAGGGTAAAACGAAGGTCTTCTGTTGTTTCCCCGTGCTTAATTCCAAGGTGCTCCTGAACTGCTTGGAGTATTTTAGCGCCGCCCCGCACGTGACAGGCAGTGCCGAGACAAATGCGGATTATGTTGTTGCCGCGCGGTTTGAGGTGGAACTGGGCATAAAAAGTAACCACCCCGTATACTTTGCTAAACGGCATATTCAGTTCCTTGGCGATTGTCTGCAACACGTCTTTCGGGAGATATCCGTATATATCTTGAGCACCCTGCAGTACCGGAATGAGACCTCCCTTGTAATAACGGTACTTGTCCAACAGTTTCATAAACGCTTCCTCGTGGCTTAATACCACTTTTTCAACACCACAGGCGCAGGCTGACAATAGCTGTTCCTCCTCTCGGTTCGTTTTTATTTTAGCTTGCTTATGCTTACATCAAGGTTTTATTTTCTGAATCCTTACACCCCATATGACTTTTTCTTTTTTCCTGCCAAAGAAACGCAGGTTTCCTGCTACATCCACCCGGTCCCCTATCTTGATATTCTCACGCGGCGCCGCAAACATATAGACTCTTATTCCACCACTTTTGTCGCTTAGCTGGAAATTTGGCCGGTTTAACCACTTGAGCGCAGTTGCGTCCACAATGCCTTGCAGGCGTACCGGGGTTCCGGCGCCTAGCTTGGCTAAATCCCCGATTTGATATAGTTTAAAATCCCGCATATCAACCCGATCTGACTGACGCATGTTCATTTGGTTCAAAATTAATGGAATAGCTGCCAATAAAACAAGCATCGGCAGCGCTGTGCGGAGCAACCCCGGATCAGGGTTAATCGCATACGAAAATACTACCACAACCGTAGCCAAACCCAAGCTAATCCAGGCAGGTACGGACATCCGCATTGGGAATACTCCTTTCCGAGTAAGTAATGCCTATTATTTCAATACATAAAAGACGATAACTAGGAAAAGCCGTTCCAAAATGCAGGGATATTTTCGCCATGCAGTTTTAAAACCGCCCTTTTGTCAGACCTTTATGCTGTCTTACTTCAGTTGCAGGCGCTAGATATAAGCGCCTGCAACCGTAAAACCTATTTCATAAGTTCTTCCGGGAACTCGCCTCGGAAGCAGAAATAATAAACAAAACCAATAAAAACCATACCACCCACGATGTTCCCAAGTGTTACAGGAATGAGGTTCCAAAGCCACACATCACCCCAACTGAGTCCACCGAATTTGTGCAGGAGGGGACTCCAGTAGGTGACCGTTCCATTAGCTGCTGTTGTTGATTTATCCACGAGGCCGGGGAACAACTGGGTGATCCAAAGGCCGGCGGGCAGAAAATACATATTGGCCACACAGTGCTCAAAGCCTGTGGAAACGAAGGCCATGATCGGGAACCAGATACCGAAGAATTTGCCGATGAAATCCTTGGCGGTAATACCCAGCATGATGGCTACGTTAACCAGGAAGTTACAACCGATAGCCGCCAGGAAACATGACCACAGACCGATATTACCGTTTGCCTTATAGGCCAGCGTTTTAGCCACCGCAATTCCTACCGCGTTAAGCCCGAAAGCATTAGGCTCCGCGGCACCAAAAGCACCCTGGGTAAAGGGGCCCCACACCATGATATAGGCATAAGCCAGTGAACCGATTAAGTTGCCGATCCAAACCCAGAGCCAGTTATTTAAGATCTTACCCCAGCCAACCTTACCCTGTAAAGCTGCCAGGGGCCCTAACATCGCGTCGCCGGTAAAGAGCTCCATACCGGTGAGCACGATGGCAATCAGGCCTACCGGGAAGACGGCGCCCCCGATTAATTTAGCGACTCCGGCGCCCAGTAGAGGAGCAGCTCCCGTACCGCAAACCGTACATAATGCTGCCCCAACCGCGATATACGCACCGGCCATGATGCCGCGCAATAAGAGCTGACCAACTGGTAAATTTGATTTGTATCTGCCGGCGTTACCCGCCAGGCAGACTGTAACTGCGGGAGGATTAGGCATAAATGAACCCCCTTATTATAATATTAGGCTATAAAAGTACACCATTGATCACCAGCGTTAATCATGAACCGTTCTAGAGAATTATGATGCCGGTGATACTGTTTTAATTACACCGCTGGAATAGCTAACTAGCATAGATAAGGACCTTAAAGCGTGTGTTCATGGAGCAATAAGCCTTTCTTCACACACCCCCCCTTCCTGACAGTGTCTATAAGAACGCTACCTTGTTGGCATTCCTCTGGCCAAAACACCACCTTTCTATGAAGTTTTCCCATTAAGGCAGTTCTTACCATTGATAAATACGTCAAAAAGTTGAACACAATCCATTAAACTTACACTAAGCCAGTTAGACAGTTTGCTACCAGTAACTGGCGTGATTGCATTAACTGAATAATTATGTAAATAAAAGGATTGCTTACTATAATCACTATATAATCACAAGCAATTACTTTTAATCAATTACTTTTATCTATAGTAGTATATACAACAATAATTGTCAACGTATTTCAAATTATCAAAAATCTTAGTACATTCTCCTAGCATAAAACGATTCCCCTCCAGATTTCTTGTAAAGAATGACTAACGATATTTAGTTGTTTCTAAGCTAGAAATAGGACAATAGAAAAAGTTGGCAATAAATTGCAAACGCAAAAATTGCCAACTTATCGTTGTTCGATTCAGTTGCCTTTATTAACGAATATATAACTAATTTTAAAATATATTAACATATTAAAGTATAAATGTCAAATCTAGAGCATTAAATTGTAATATGTCGACAACAAAATGTTTAGTAATGACGAGAAAATTCATCGTTAAAATGATATTTTGTTCTTTATGGTATGATTGTTCAATAATTTGGATCAAATTATTTTTAAATTTAACCACCAGTGCAATTTATTTTAATCACCCGGTCTTCTGTAAGCACATAGTTAACAGGTATGTCATGCGGACTGCGTTCCAATCGGGGTAGCACCTGAAGCTCAAATGCAAGGCCTACGGATACGGCTTCAGGCTTAATCAAGAGCAAAAAACGGTCATAAAATCCGCCACCATAGCCGAGACGGTTTCCCTCCAGGTCAAACGCAACGCCGGGGACTATCACAAGATCAATTAATGCCGGATTGTAAAGCCGCCGGGAGTTTGCCTTTGGTTCCAAGATTCGCAGCGGCCCAGGCTCAAGGTCTTCCGGAAATCTAACCAAAAGGGACGGTGTTATGCGCCGATTGAAGATATCAGTTACCGGGACAACAACTCTCTTGCCGTCTGCCATAGCCTGCCGGACCAACCCAGTGGTTTCGACCTCGTTACGAAAATGCAAATAGGTCATAATAGCTGATGCTTTCTGGTATTCCTCCATCTCCAGCAGCCGCTCAATGACCATTTTGCTTTTTCTCGCAACCTCGCCTGGGGGCAAAGCACACCTGCATTTCAGCAAGTCTCCTCTAATTATGCTTTTCAACACCCACACTGCTCCTTGGCATTATTTATTCAATTATTGCCAATCGTTAAAACACCTTGACAATATCTTACTGTGGCAAGGTTAAAAGTCTAGCTTCATTATTTTTCAAAAGGAACCTATAGTAAATTAACCTCGTTTTCACTGAGGATACGGTTACCGCTTTGTTGGAGTACTTTTACGGCCTCGTCAACCTGTTCCACCCGGAAAACAACCAGGGCGGCGCTGGAAGCTTTTTGCACAAAGGCATACAGGTACTCGATATTTATTCCCACCTTCTCCAAAGCCTCAAGTGCTACGTCCAAGCCCCCGGGCGTATCAGCTATTTCTACAGCAATAACATCTGTAGTACTGACAGTAAACCCGGACTCCTTAAGTACCACGTAAGCCTTTTCCGGTTCGCTCACGATTAACCTGAGGATGCCAAAATCAGTAGTATCTGCAATTGACAGAGCCCTAATGTTAATGCTATTTGCCCCCAATGCCCTGGTTACTTGGGCCAGACGACCGGATTTGTTCTCCAGAAAGATAGATATTTGCCTGACTTTCATATCTAAACCTCCCTTTAATTGTATTTTATTATTTCAACAGTCAGGTTGCAGTTCCCTGCCGGGGAGAGTCATTGCCACTAAAAAACATCTCATATTAACTCCAGAGCAATCCCGTACTCCTCTTCAAGCCTGGTATAAGAAGTTCCGGTCAGGTCGCTGCCGGTCCGGTCGAAGGCAAGGCCGGGGAGTAGGACTAAATCTGGCTTGCCGGCGGTCCTTACCGCCAGGTATTCACTCAAACCTTCACCCATATCACCGACCGTGAGCAACCCTGCAGCACGGATAGAGCCTCCAAAGAAATGGTTTTCCACCTCAAGCGTTTCGACATCAGCCTCTTCTTTCCAGAATCGCGCCAGGCCCTGCCGTAATACCGGGCCGGCCAACTGAGAGGTTAGCAGCAAAACCTTCCGGGCCCTACGCTGCCGGGCTACCCTGGCCATATCATCTATTAGCTTTGGGTCGAGGTCATAGTCCATGACCAACCCGGACCTTTCGCTACGGCCTTTTCGGATGACAAAAGCAATGGACCGTTCACTACCCCTAGTTACGGTCACGTCAGGGTTCGCAGCTTTGAGAATTTTCCTGAAGGCCTGGACCCTGGTGCTGACCCTGGAACCGTTGACCGCCGTGATCACATCCCCCGGTTGCAAGCCAGCACCGGCAGCAGGTGAACCGGCAATTACCCCCGCTACTTCCGCCTCCAGGCTGCCGATGCAAGGTGGCTCGAAGGTTATAGGTATATTAATTATCTTACGCTGATGCAAGATAAAACTTTCCAGTTTTCCCCTGAGCGCATGGTCAAATTGCAGTTCCGAAGGGGCGAGCCTGGAAAATCCAGGCTCGAAGATTCGCACTGTCTCTGCTTCATGCTCGGAGAGATAATTGATGGTGTTTTCCAGATCACCCCACCCCGTCAGGTGAGGCATGGCAACAATACTGCCGTGAAAGGGTATTCTATATTTTTTAAGCAATTTAACACTATTGACTGCCGCTTTTGCCTGAATGTCTCCTAACAAGAAGTTCCTGTTAAATTCTCCCATACAGTTCAGAGAAAGGTTGACCGTAATATTCCCCAGGCGGCTCAAAAGTTGCACCATCTCCTCACCGAGAAGAATGCCGTTGGTGGTAAGGCGGACGGGAGTGCGGGGGAAAGCCGAGCGAAGCAAATGAAGGATTTCTGCTATATCCGGGTGTGTAAAAGGTTCACCTTCAATAATTCGGGTAACCGACTCCCCAATAACTATCGGCCGTGCCGGGTCAATGAAGGGTATAATATTTTTTATGGCGGTAGGGCTTCTGGGAAAAATCCGGTACACCCTGACCTCAGGCGGGTTAAAGCGGTGGGAGCAAAAAACACAGTGCGTGTTGCAGTTTGAAGTCAGAGGTAAAATATTCCCATCAACAACGCCGTCCCTGATATAATTTTCTGCTGAATTTATTTCACCCACAAGAAAACCCCTTATATAATAAGTTATTAACAGACTTATGCACATTACCCACAGAACAAGTCATCCACAGAACCCCCGTTTCCCGATAACTACCTTTTTTTGTGTCTTAGTGCCTATTCTTGTAAGTAAGTATTCTATCTTTTCTGATAAATAACTTTATTTATATTGCCAATTCATCGTATTAGGTAAATTTTTCTAAACAGCAAGTATTTTTCCCTTAAAATTACCCTCGTACCTTTCCTCTCCGAGTTTTAAGTCAGGCACAGCATTAAGGGTAAGAGGCGCTGTGGCCCCTCTCAGCAATTTATAATAACCGGCGCAGGCAACCATGGCAGCGTTGTCCGTGCAAAGCACAGGAGGAGGTATCACCACGCGGTAATTGCTATTAGCAGCCCTTTCAGTAATAGCAAGCCGCAGCCTGGAATTAGCAGCTACACCTCCGGCCAGAAGGATGGTGGAAACCCCCAGGTCCTTCACCGCAGTAAAGGTCTTCTCAACCAGTACCTCGATTAAGGCCTCCTGGAAAGACGCCGCCAAGTCAGCTTTTTTGATCTCTTCTCCCCGCTTCGATGCTCGTTGCAGGGTGTAAATAACAGCTGATTTGAGACCACTAAAACTAAAGTCTAAACTCCCTTGCTCCAGGTAAGCCCTGGGCAAGCTTATGGCTTTCGGGTTACCTTCTTCAGCCAGGCGGTCGATCAGGGGACCACCCGGGTAACCAAGACCGATGACCCGGGCCACCTTGTCAAATGCTTCACCCGCGGCATCATCCCTGGTCCTGCCGATCACACGGCAATCACCATGCTTGGCCACGTAAACCAGGTCGGTATGACCGCCCGATACGACCAGACACAGGAGAGGAAAGTCAAGCCCTGGTTCACACAGGAAATTGGCATAAATATGCCCTTCCAAGTGGTTGACTCCCACCAGAGGTATATCCAGCCCGTAGGCTATGGCCTTGGCGGCAGAAACTCCAACCAAAAGAGCTCCGACCAGACCGGGCCCATAAGTCACTGCCACCGCTCCCAGATCGTCAAACCCCAGGCCGGCGACGTTAAGAGCTTCCCCCATTACCTGGTTGAGCAACTCCAGATGCTTGCGGGAGGCCACTTCCGGAACAACCCCGCCAAATTTACGGTGCACATCTATCTGGGAGGAGATGATATTAGACAAAATCTCCGTACCGTCTGCCACAACCGCAGCCGATGTTTCATCACAAGATGTCTCCAAAGCCAACATAAAAACACTCATGCTAGTTACCCACTCCAACCAATAAATTTTAGCTTCTCATATTTTCGCCTTTTATTTCCTGTATTATAACACAAGGCTGGCCTTAAAGCGGACAGCCTTCTAATGCCTGCTGCTAAATCTTTTGTGCAAATGCCGCATGGCGACGCTCACATTCCAAAAAATGAATAAAAAGGAGCATGCGGTGAAAAATAACTTAAATATAAAGTAAAGGAGTGTTGTATATGTTTAACCCGGTGAACTTGGCTAACGCCGACTGGGATACCTGGAAAAAGACTTTGGGGCAGGCTGTGGGATTTGCCGAGGAACTCGGGATTTCCAAACAAAAGATAAGCTCACTAGCCCAACAAGCTGGAGATTTGCTGGCACAGGATGTCACTCCGGCGAACCCGGAGCAGCAGGCGATCAAAGAATTGTGGGACGTAGCAGAACCCGAAGAAAGAAAGGTGCTGGCAACCCTTATGACCAGGCTTGTATCATAAAAACAAAGCTGAACCACCCCTCCAAGTGGGTGGTTCAGCTAGTTAATTTTTAGAGCAGGGTAGTGAACTATCTATATTTTCAGCATAATAGAGTCCCTATTGCTGGCCACAAATTCTTCTCTGGTATCCCCACAGTACTTGCAGACAACAGTAAGGATATCACAGAGTTCACTCTGAGATACATACATATCAAAACCGCTCGGGTCTTCATTGCCGCAGTCGCACTGAAACTTGATCACGATTATCACCTCCGCCTCATGTTGAGGCTTCGACAGCAGGGGAGGCGATCCTTTAGGTAAATGAAGGCTGCTCTGAGGCCTAGCGGGTTTCCTGGCAGGGAGCGCCATAAATCGTCAGAAATCCCGCTGTTGTTAATACTTTACGCGTTCTCTGCCTGCAAAAAACTTAACCAGCGCCACTCCAGCGATAAAGCCACCGATATGGGCCCAAAAAGCTACGCCCTGGACGGCCTGAGCCGACAAGCCGGCTGTTCCGCTCACAAGCTGCAAGATAAACCAGATCCCCAGAAAGATCACTGCTGGGATAGGTATAATCTGGATAAAGAAAACGATGAAAACCAGAGTCAATACCCTGGCACGCGGGTAAAGGATCAGATAAGCCCCCAAAATTCCCGCTATAGCGCCGCTGGCGCCGATCAAAGGGGAATTGGAAACAGGGTCTACGATAATGTGAACAAGGGAGGCCATATAACCACAGATAAGATAAAACACCAGGTATTTAAAATGCCCCATACGATCCTCAACATTATCACCAAAAATCCATAGGTAAAGCATGTTGCTAAG
>JAQVOH010000165.1 GCA_028702695.1 Desulfotomaculaceae bacterium | reverse complement strand
ATGTTCACAACCTTCTGGGAACCGTGCGCGTGGATGGCTTAAGCAGGATGGCGGGTTACCTGGCTGCAGGTGATGTGGGCGAGGCGCTCCGCCTGGCCAGCCAGTTAACAGCCGAGGGGAAGGACCTGCGTCTTTTTGCCAGGGAAATGGCGGCCTATCTGAGGGCACTTCTATTAGAAAAGATTGCGCCGGGCGCAGCGGCACAAGAGGCCTGGAACGCCGCAGAACTTAGCTCCTGCATGTCGCAGTTCAATGAAGAGCGGCTGGTAAAGTCAGTTGAAATCATGGCTGCTGCAGAACAGGAAATGAAGTGGAGCAACCTGCCCGGTATTGCCCTGGAACTAGCGCTAATCAAGGCCTGCCGGCCAGCTGGCGGGGAAGACTTGGCTTCTTTGGCCGCAAGGCTCAGTGCCCTGGAAGAGAAGATAAATAAGCTGGGCGCAGATAGGATTATTTATGGAGAGCAGCCAGTCCGGGAACTGCCCCCAACCGGCAAAGCCATGGAAACAGGACTGAAAAAACGTGAGCCGGCCGGTTTGGAGAAGGGCGCCGGAGCATCCCATACACCCCTGCAAGCAGGCCAAAAGGAAAGGCCGGGTTCAGAGCCGAAGGTTGCCTACCAGCCTGCGCCTTCTTCGCAGGAAGCGGTTCAGGAAACGTCAAAACAACCGGAAACCGGGGCAAGCGGCCTGGCTGACCTGGAAGAGGTTAAGGAGGTATGGCAGGAAATTTTAGGGGCGATCCGGACGGAGCGCTTGCCTCTTTACCACAATTACTTGAGGGCCGTCCCCCTTGAGATTAAGGGAAGGGGACTGGTGGTCGGTTTCCCCGAGGGCGATGAATTGGGCAGAGAGATTGCGGAGCTTCCAGAAAATAAAACTTATCTTGCCGGGCTCCTTTCCAGGTTCCTCCAGGGAAATTGGCAGGTGGCGTTTAAACATTATAAGGGCACGGCAAGTATGCCTGCGCCGAGGCAGGTGACTAAACCAGCTATAGTGGACGTCAAAAAACAGTTTGGTGGAGAGGAAATAGACTTCGAAGATGGTTCAGACAAGCTCTTTTAAAACGAAATAAAGGGGGATGATTGAATAATGGGTGGCAATATGAACAAGATGATGAAGCAGGTTCAAAAGATGCAGCAGGACATGATGAAGCTGCAGGAAGAACTAGCCAACCGCACAGTGGAGAGTACAGCCGGTGGGGGCGTGGTCAGGGTTGTGGCCAACGGCAAAAATGAAATTTCAGCAATAGAAATCAAACCGGAGGCGGTAGACCCGGAAGATGTGGAAATGCTGCAGGACCTGGTTCTCGCTGCTGTTAATGATGCTCTTAAAAAGGCGCAGGACATGGCGTCCCAAGAAATGGGCAGACTTACCGGCGGCCTTAAAATCCCCGGCCTGTAGTAGGTGAACTATTACGCCAAGCCGGTCGCCCGTCTTATTGATGAACTGGGGAAGCTCCCGGGGATCGGCCCGAAAACGGCCCAGCGACTGGCCTTTCATCTCCTGCATGCTCCGCCCGAAGTGGCCTCCAGCCTGGCCAGGGTCATGCAGGAAGCCAGAAATGGCATTCACCACTGCACCCTGTGCGGCAACCTGACCGATGTGGACCCCTGTTTTATCTGTGGGGATGAGCGACGCAGGCGGGATATTATCTGCGTGGTGGAGCGCCCCAGAGATGTGGCCTCGATGGAGAAAGCCAGAGGGCTCAGGGGGCTTTATCACGTGCTGCACGGCGCCATCTCTCCGATGGAAGGAGTGGGACCGGAACAGCTGAACATCAGAAATTTGCTGAAACGCCTGTCGGGCGGGGAAGTGAAGGAAGTCATCCTGGCCACCAACCCCAACGTGGAAGGTGACGCCACGGCCATATATTTGTCCGGTCTGATCAGGCCGCTTGGTATCCGCGTGACCAGGCTCGCTCACGGCCTGCCTGTGGGAGCCGATCTGGAATACGCCGATGAGGTAACTCTGGGCAGGGCACTGGAAGGCAGGCAGGAAATGAAATAGTAAGTGTAATCAAAATAAACTCATGTCACGGGAAATAAAATTGTATCATACCGCGTAAAAGCTGGTCGGCAAAATCAAAGAGGCCGTGATGGGCCTTGCCGAAATGCCGACCCGCCATGCGGCGGTGGCCACCTTCCTTTTCCGATAGTGTAATAACCTCTCATTCCCGCGATCATAGTGTCTACATAATAGAAGTATAAATATCATGTACTGAAAGGAAGGAATAGTGCAATGGAAAGAATCCTCAAGTTTTTATCAGAGAACCCCGTCTTTTATTTTGCTTCCGTTGATGGCGACAAGCCCAGAGTAAGACCATTTGGCTTTTATATGGAATATGAGGGTAAGTTGTATTTCGGTATGGGGAAGCACAAAGCTTCTTACAAACAAGTCAATGCCAATACCAATGTTGAAATCTGTACTGCCAGTGCCAAGGGTGAGTGGATTAGGATTCGAGGCACAGCAGTTTTTGATGACAGAGCTGAAGTTATGGCCAAGGTCTTTGAAACGATGCCGCAGCTGGCACAGATATACAATGCCAAAAGCGGTCTGACTCTGGGCAACTTCTATATCAAGGATGGTGAAGCAGAACTGCAAGACATGCAAGGAAATTTCGAAAAAATCAGCTTTTAATCTTTGGAAGGTATGTGCCTAGGAATTGATGATGGTCGTTTTGTGGCACGACTTTATTTTCTTTTTGCCAGGAGTTTTTATGGATAAAATTTCATTGGGGGCCATATAATGGAGCATGGGAGGTGCTCCGTTTTGGAATGGAAACATGTGATTATTGGACTGGCCGGATTATTCGGACTCTACCTGGTGGGAACGGCACTGTTCCGTCCTTTGAAATTCTTAATCGGACTGACAGCCTGGGCCATCCTGGGGGTGGTATTGCTTTTGGCTATAAACTCGGCGTTCGGCTATTTTGGCTTTCACATCGCCATTAATCCCTTGACCATGCTGACCGCCGGAATTCTCCAGTTGCCAGGAATCGTGCTTTTAGTCTTACTAAATGTTCTATTTATAAGTTAAAAAATTAAGTAGTTTTATTGGAAACATGGGGAACAGTTAATACTGTTCTTTTTTTATGGGTATTTTAGCTTAAAAAAAGGAGGTATGAGCATAATAAACAAAGCCCGCATCGTCGAAGCGTATATCGGTGAGTATGCCGCGGGAAAGAGCGAAGCAGCTTTAAACCGGGCGCTGGAACTGGCTGGCCTGGACAGGAAGGTAACCCTGGTTGACCTCGATATGGTGGAGCCCTGCTATACTTTGCGGCCTATTCAAAAAGAGCTTATGGCTTGTGGTGTTGATGTGATTGCCTGGGAAACCAAAGAGACGATAGGTCTGGGTGAGGCCGGCACGACAGTTAAGCCGGAGGCCAGGTGGGCACTGCGGCGACCGGGCGATATCATCCTGGACATCGGCTATGGGGTGGAAGGCAGCAAGACGCTCAAGCTTTTGGAAGGGGCTTCAGAAAATCCTGACCTGGCCGTAATCTGTGTTGTAAATACCTCGCGTCCCATGACCTACGGGGTTGAACAGATTGTTGAGCAAGTGAGGGAAATGGGAAGGGTGGACGGCCTTCTCAACAATACTCACCTGGCCGGTGAGACCACTATCGAGGTAGTCCAGGAAGGCGCCAGGATTGTTACCCGTGCTGCTGAAATCCTCG
>JAQVOH010000063.1 GCA_028702695.1 Desulfotomaculaceae bacterium | reverse complement strand
GCATAGTCTAATGGGTGAAAGTCCCTAACACACCCTGATAGTGGGAAGTGTATAGCCAAGACAAATCCAGTTGGCAAGGTCAATAATCTCCTCAGTAATACATTTGGTGAAAAAACGTACCAACTTTCATAAATGTTGACAGTGTAAATAAGAAAGGCATTGTACAATGACTTGAATTTAAGGGTCTATAGGCTTGATTCTGTATAAACACCGGAATTTATAAAATATCTGTTGAAATTAAAGGAATAAAGCAAAATATATCGAAATATACTCCATGCAATCTTTGTCGCTGCAGGGTCAATGTTCATCTATTGTTAAGGTGAGGAAGAATTGGCATACATAAATTATAAAAGCCCTTAAAGAGCGGCATCATGAAGAGTTATTTAATAAATGGGGTATTGCAATGGTCTGTATATTCTTTCCGGGAAGCCGGGGAAAAAAGGTTATTATAGCACTCACACTGGTTCTGGTCTTGTTGGCTCTTGCCACCGGCTGCCAGGAAACAGAAAACAAGGGGGACATCACAATAGGGGTGGCCTGGCCCTTTGATTCCAACAACAGCCTGTTCAGAGAGGGTGTGGAACTGGCAGTCAAGGAGATTAACCAGGACGGTGGCATCAATGGCCGTAATTTACAATTGGTGATGAAAGACGATGAGGGTTCGGTGGCGGCAGGGATGGCCGTTGCCCAGTCATATGCCAAAGAGCGGCAGGTGGCGGCAGTAATAGGACACAGAAATTCCTTTGTTTCCATTCCTGCTTCCAGGATATACGAAGAAGCTGGACTTGTGATGCTTTCTCCGGCTTCAACCGCGACGGAACTGACCGGAAAGGGTTATCAGTTTGTATTCCGTAATGCGCCAAGCGATGATGAAATTGCCAGAAAGATGGCTGTTTTTTGTTCTCAGCAGGGTCATAAACGGATGGTTATTTATTACTCCGAGGATTCTTACGGGATGGGCCTGGCCAATTCATTCGAAGACCACGCCCAAAAAGCAGGTATAAAAGTGGTGGATCGTATATCATATTACGGCAACCTGAAAGACCTTGAAAGGCTGCATAATAAGTGGAAGGCCCTGGACTTCGACGGCATATTTATTGCCAGCAGCATGCCTTCAGGCGCCGAATTCATCGCCGACGGGGGCCGGGTAGGTATCTCGGTCCGCTATTATGCGGGTAATGCCATGGATTCTCCCCAATTGTGCGAGATTGGCGGCAAGGCGGCGGAAGGAACTGTAGTGGGCACCATTTTTAATCCGTCCGAAATCCGTGAGGAAGTAAGAAAGTTTGTCGAGAACTTTACCAAAGAATATAATCAGCCGCCTGGCGCGTATGCCGCCCAGGGCTACGACGCTGTCAAGCTCCTGGCGGCGGCTATCGGGCAGGTTGGTGATGCGGATGCCGCCGCCCTGGCCGGCTGTCTGCGGGGATTAAAGAATTGGCCGGGGGTGTCAGGATATCATTCCTTCGACCAGAACGGTAATGACGTGGGAGACCTTGTGGTGCTCAAGAGCCTGCGGGACGGAGAGTTTCAGTTATTAAAAAGCGGCGAACAGCTTTAACCCTGTTTAAAAGGGCTATGCCGCCATGCCATTGCTTTTGGACGCACTGCGGGATAATTTCGGCCTGAAATAAAACGCGATCAACCTGGTGGTGCCGTTGGGCATTGCCCCCCCCATTCTAATAGCGCGGGAAGGACCCGGGGCGGGGAAAACACCAGACGCGGGGTCAATGTAAAACCCTGGCATTTTGGGAAGGAGGTTGTAAGCGGTTGGGTAATGGAATCTTTCGCGAGGTGTCGCTGGAGAGACTCTCTTCTCCGGAGCAGCTTGACCAGCTGTTTTCGGTAACCACTCCGCGGGCGTGGATGGCCCTGATTGCTGTCGGCTGTATCCTTGCCACATCCCTTTTATGGGGCATTTTTGGCATTGTGCCTGTCGTGGTTAACGGTCAGGGCATTATTATGAAGAGTTATGGAGTATACAACATTACTCATACCGAGGGCGGGCAGATTACCGACGTGAGAGTCGCGGTAGGTGATGTGGTGAAAAGGGGCGACGTGGTAGCGAGGATTGACCAGCCTGATCTGGTTGGGCAGATCAACGACCTGAAGGCCGGGCTTGATCATCTGAAAAAGCTTGAGGTGTCGGGCGTCAACCTGGGTGAAGAACAAAACCTGGGGACAGAGCTGTCCGAACTGTACGAATTGATCAGGACAATTAAAGGGGCCAAGTCGTCTTTACCGTACGAGGAAGCCAACTATCAAAGCGCGGTATCGGGCAGACAGTATGAAATAAAGAATGCTGAAATCAGCCTGGAGCAGGCCAGTATCAACGAAGAAAACAGGCAGGATTATATGAATAAGATTACCAGGCTGTATGAAGGCGGCGCTGTTTCCGAAAATGAACTAAACAATGCCAGAGAGGATTTGGATTCGGCTCGTCTGGAGACCCGCGCAGCGGCGGAGGAACTGGCCAAGCTGTCGGCGGGGGATTGGCAGGAAACTATCATCACCTATAAGGCAAAGCAGCAGCAAGCACAGTTGAACATTCAACTCCTTGAGGAGCAGTTCGACACTACAAAGGCAATGATGATAGCTGAAACCGAAAAGAAAATTAGTCAGCTGCAGGACGACCTCAATCTGAAGACAGAAGTTGTTTCGCGGGTCGACGGCCGGGTGCTGGAGGTACAGGCCAGAAGGGGAGATATAATTCAGCCAGGGGCCAATCTGGTCAGCCTGGAGCGTATGGGAAACACGGTCAAATTGGAAGTCGTGCTTTATGTTAAGGCTGAGGAGGGTAAAAAAATCATGCCGGGCATGGAAGCCCGGATCAGCCCGAGCACGGTAAAAAAGGAAGAGTATGGTTTTATGCTGGGGAAGGTGGTTTCGGTTTCCGAGTATCCCGCCACCGCCCAGGGAATGATGACTTCCCTGGGAAACAAGGAACTGGTGTCTAAGTTGTCGGCTGAGGGCTCTCCCTTGGAGGTGCATATTGATGTAATTATGGACGAGAGCACCGTAAGCGGCTATAAGTGGTCTTCATCGAAGGGTCCGCCACTGAAAATAAACAGCGGCACGCTTTGCACCGGCGCGGTGACTATAAGCGAGCAGCGGCCTATCAGTATGGTTATACCAATGGTAAAGAAAGCCCTCTCGATTTATTGATTACCTGACGGATGGTGGTCTATTAAAGATGAAGAAAAAGCTGGAACAACGGGTCAAGGTTCCCACTGTGCTGCAAATGGAGGCGGTGGAGTGCGGGGCTGCCTCCCTGGCGATGATCCTGGCGTACTGGGGAAAATATGTGTCTCTCGAAGAACTTCGCCTGGCCTGCGGAGTTAGCCGTGACGGCAGCAAGGCCAGCAATTTGATGAGGGCGGCCAGAAAATACGGGCTGGAAGCAAAGGGTTACCGGAAAGAGCCCGATTCTGTAAAAGAAATGCAGCTCCCGATGATTATTCACTGGAATTTTAACCACTTCCTGGTACTGGAAGGGTTTCAAAAGGGGAAGGTATTTCTTAATGATCCCGGAGTGGGCCCCAGGACAGTGACGGAAGAGGAATTCGACAAGTCCTTTACCGGGGTGTTGTTAACCTTCAGTCCTGGTCCAGATTTCTTAAAAGGTGGGGAAAAGCCCAGTATCGCAACCTCCTTAAAGAAGAGGCTGAAAGGATCGGAAATTGCCCTTATCTACGTTATTCTGGTGGGGTTGGCTTTGGTTGTACCCGGCCTGCTGATCCCGGTGTTTTCAAAGGTATTTGTTGATGACATATTGCTGGCCGGCAGGCAGACTTGGCTGGCACCCCTCCTGTTGGGCATGGGTTTGACAGCCCTGCTGCGGGGGCTTCTAACCTGGATACAGCAATACTACCTCTTAAGGCTTGAGACTAAAATCGCCCTGACTACCTCGGGGCAGTTCATGTGGCATGTGCTCCGGCTGCCGGTGGAGTTTTTTAGCCAGCGTTATGCCGGCGATATCAGTTCCCGTATGCAGAGCAACGACAAAGTGGCCATGCTGCTGTCAGGCCAGTTGGCCATCAATGCCCTTAATCTGATCATGATTGTGTTTTATTTCATCCTCATGCTCCAATACAGCCTGCCACTTTCGCTGGTGGGTGCGGCCGTGGCCGCCGTGAACATATTCTACCTGAAATATGTGTCGGAAAAGAGGGTGGACCTGAACCGGGCTCTCCAGCAGGACCGTGGAAAGATTATCGGAACGGCCATGTCGGGGCTGCAGGTTATAGAAACCCTGAAGGCGACCGGCGCGGAATCGGATTTTTTCGCCAAGTGGTCGGGGTACCAGGCTAAGACCTTGAACGTGGAGCAGCGGATAGGCGTCACCAATCAGTACCTTTCGGCCATTCCGGTGTTCCTGTCCACTATGACTAACGCGATAGTTCTGGTTATGGGTGGGTTCATAATCTTAAACGGAGGCATGACCATAGGGGGACTGGTGGCCTTCCAGAGTCTGATGGTCAGCTTTATGACGCCGGTTACCGGACTGGTGGGACTGGGCGGGCAATTGCAGGAGATAGAGGCTGATATGAGCCGCCTGGACGATGTTCTGAAATATCCCGTTGATGATCAGGGCCGGGTGGATAATCAAGAAGACACTTCTGAGGGGACGTACAGGAAGCTTGCCGGATATGTTGAGCTCCGGAATGTAAGCTTTGGCTACAGCCCGCTGGAGCCGCCCCTGATAGAGGAATTTAACCTGCTGTTAAAGCCGGGTCAGAGGGTGGCCCTGGTGGGGGGGTCTGGAAGCGGCAAGTCTACAGTGGCCAAAATGATCACGGGCCTGTATAAAGCGTGGTCCGGGGAGATATTATTTGACGGGCGGTCCAGGCAAAATATCCCACGAATGGTGATCACCAGTTCACTGGCCATGGTAGACCAGGATATTTCTATGTTCCGGGGGACAATCCGGGACAATATCACACTTTGGGACGAAACCGTCTCTGAGCTTGACATCGTCCGGGCGGCAAAGGACGCCTGCATTCACGACGATATTACCTCCAGGCCGGGCGGCTACGACAGCCTGCTGGATGAAGGGGGAAGCAATTTCAGCGGCGGGCAGAGGCAGAGGCTGGAAATCGCCCGCGCCCTGGCCGGCAACCCGTTCATCCTGGTCATGGATGAGGCAACCAGCGCCTTGGACCCCCTGACGGAGAAACTGGTGGACGAGAGCATCAGGCGCAGGGGGTGCACCTGTGTGATTGTGGCCCACCGTCTTAGCACCATCCGGGACTGCGATGAAATTATAGTCCTGGAAAGAGGAAAAATTGTGCAGCGGGGAAGCCACGAAGAATTGATGAGAGCAGGCGGATATTATGCCGGTTTGATCAGCACCACCTAGGGCCCGTTGTAAAATTGCCCACTAACCATTTTTACATAAGCTCGTCAGGTGCTTTTGCAACTGTCCCCCGGGAGTCTGTTAAGTAGCTGCACCTGCTTTAGTATCAGGAATATCTGACCGGGGAGTGATCCAGTGACCGTTACGGAATTGTTTCAAAAAGAAGGAAAAGTTATTGCCGTGGAAGGAAACAAGCCTCTTCTATTGACCGATCCAGAGCATTTGTGGCTGGTGGACCGTGGCCAGGTGGCTGTGTTTGCCATCTTTGTTTCCGGCGGTGAAGCGGTTGGAGCAAGGGACTTTCTTTTTGAAGCGGGGCCGGGAGATATACTTTTGGGCATCAGGCCCGAGGGTGATGAGCAAGTATTGGGCCTGATGGCGACGGGTCTTGCCGGCACCAACCTGCTGCAGCTAAGCTGGTCAAGGTTTTTGGATGCCGCTGCCGGTCTGGAGCAGCGGGAGGTTTTGCTTGACGCCCTCAGCCGCTGGTCCGAAACCTTGGCTGAAAATGTTGCTGCAGCTCTACCGTCAGGCATTGTGTGGTCCGGTGGGATGTTTTGGGCCGGGGAGGACGGCGTTGAAGGCCCCCTGTTGGACCTTGCCGAATTTCACAGCCGAGCTGTCAGGGCGGCCCTGGACCGGCGCCGGGAAAGGGAGCGGGCGGATGAGCAGCGCTTTCAGGAAAAGTCAAAGAATAACCGGCGCTTGATGGAAAATGCCCTGAGGCGGCTGCTGACCTCGGTGCAGCCGGAAATGGCATCACCGGTGGTAGAGGAGTCTTCCGGCGATCCCCTTCTTGACGCCTGCCGTCTGGTCGGTCAGTCGATGAAAGTGAAAATAGCTGCGCCTTCGCGAGACAGGCGGGCCGCATCAAAGGACCCGCTGGGGGATATAGCCGACGCGTCACGCATTAGGTTGCGCAAGGTGCTTTTAAAAGAGGAGTGGTGGAAGCAGGATAACGGCCCCTTGTTGGCCTACATGGAGGACGACGGCAGACCGGTGGCGCTGATTCCCCTCTCGCCGGAGCGGTACGAGATTCATGATCCGGCCCGTAAAACAAAGGTCCGGGCCGGTTTTGAAACAGCCCGCCAGGTTAAGCCCTTTGCCTTCACCTTCTATCGTCCTTTTCCCGATAAGGTCATGAGGCTTTCAGACATTCTGGTTTTTGGACGTGAAAACTGCTGGCGGCAGGATTTTATAATGGTGTCTTTAATGGGGATTTTGGGTGGACTGCTGGTTATGGTTGTGCCTGTCGCCACGGGTATAGTTGTTGACACCGTGATTCCCGGGGGGGAAAAAGTCCAGCTTGTGCATGTAGCCTTTTTCCTGTTGGCCGGTGCTGTTGCTTCAATGATTTTTCAACTGACCAGATCCTTTGCCATGCAACGCATACTGGGAAAAATGGACGGTTCCATTCAAGCCGCGGTCTGGGACAGGCTGCTGAGCCTCCCGGTACCCTTTTTCAGAGGTTATACTTCCGGAGATCTGGCAATGCGGGCCATGGCCATCACACAGATCCGGATGATCGTTACGGAAATCGTGGTAACAACCATTCTAACCGGCATATTTTCGTCTTTTAACTTAATCCTGCTTTTTTACTATAATATAAAGCTTGCTGCCATGACCGCCGGTTTAATGACCCTGGCGATTGCCGTTACCTATTTTTTAGGGCGTACGATGACCGTGTATGAGCGGCAAGTGGTTGAGCTCTCAAACAAGATCTCCGGGTTAGTTTTGCAGTTTTTCGGAGGAGTGGCAAAATTTCGCGTAGCCGGCGCCGAAAGCAGGGCTTTTTACCAATGGTCGGGTGAATTCAGCCGCCAGAGAAAAATGACTTTTAATAAACAAATTATCGGCAATTGGTTGGAAACATTTAATTCAGTTTTTCCGGTGGCCGCGTCCATGGTTATTTTTTATGCCGTGGCCGCACCTGCGGCCAATACTCTGGCTACCGGCCAATTCATTGCTTTTAACACGGCGTTCAACAGCTTTTTTGTGGCCATGGTTGCGCTGTCACAAGTGATGATAGGGATTAACACGGTGATTCCACTTTTTGAGCTGGCCAGGCCGGTATTGGAGACAATGCCGGAATATGACGAGGCGAAGGTCGATCCGGGAGAGCTTTCCGGTTCCATCGAGGTCAGCCACTTGAATTTCCGCTACAAGGAAGACAGCCCGCTGATCCTCAACGACGTCTCCCTGCGTATTAAGGAGGGAGAATACATCGGGTTGGTAGGGCCTTCGGGCAGCGGCAAGTCCACCCTTTTCAGGGTCATGCTGGGTTTCGAAAAACCCGAATCGGGCCGGATATATTACAGCGGCCATGACATCGAAAAAGTGGACATCCGCGCATTGCGCCGGCAGCTGGGAGTTGTCCTCCAGAACGGAAAGCTCATGGCAGGGGATATATTCACCAACATAGTGGGATCCAACCCGAACCTGACCATGGATGACGCCTGGGAAGCGGCAAGAATGGCCGGGATGGACAATGATATTAAGGAGATGCCCATGGGCATGCAAACTGTGATCAGCGAAGGGGCGGCCACCCTGTCCGGCGGCCAGAGGCAGCGGCTGCTGATAGCCCGGGCTATTGTCAACAAGCCTAAAATAGTCTATTTTGACGAGGCTACCAGCGCCCTGGATAACAACACCCAGGACATAGTCAGCCAGAGCCTGGACGGGTTGAAGGCTACCAGAGTGGTAATTGCCCACCGGCTGAGTACCGTTGTCAACTGTGACAGGATCATCGTCCTTGATAAAGGAAAGATCATTGAAAGCGGGTCATACAACGAGTTGATGAGGATGAACGGAGTGTTTGCCGGGCTGGCCAGGCGCCAGCTGGCTTGAGCTAGCGTTGATGGCAGAGGAGTGCGGTTCGTTGCAAGAACAATTGTCGTTTTTTTTAGAAAATAATTTCGATCATACCCATGTTAAGCCGTGGCGTGAGATTCCCTTGGCGGATGAACCCTTCGTGGGAGCTTGGGAGGAGTACATAAGAGATATTAACGTGAAAAACCCTCTGGCTGTGCTGAAAAACAAGCTGGTGCAGCTTAATTTTCCGGTTAAAGAAGGTATAAGTAAGAGTACCGATTATCAGATGGCAACCAAGAGAGGGCTGGACACCGTCTTAATGCCGGGAGCGACAGGGGTTGAACTGGAAGAGCCCGGTAATATTGAAGTATATCTTTATCAAACAATAGCCGGCAGAATACCTGTAATCCAGATGAGAAACAGAAACGATTTTGAAACCCTGGTGCGTGTGTTTTTTTACAAGAATGAGCCTGTATCAATACCACCGTCCATGGGTGCATGTATGATTAAAGGCTATAACAATTGGGACAGGGTAAAAAAGTACAAAGAGAAATGGCATAGTGATAACGGTTATAAAGAAAGCATGGATTTTTTATGGAAATTTGAATTTGAAATAATGAAGTCCCGGCCGGAACTATACCAGGACACTTTTTTCGTATTAAGCGATAAGGAATACAGTAACGTCCCCGCCGGGATGCTGGGTATTCCCGAAGGTGAATGGCGGCGGTTATCCCTGGTTATTCGCCGGGAGCATGAAGCTGCGCACTACTGTACGCTGCGTTTTTTTGGCTCAGCCCGTGACCATTTACTGGACGAACTGATTGCTGATTACATGGGGATAGTCGCTGCCGCTGGCAGATATATAGCACGCTGGTTTCTCTGCTTCATGGGCCTGGAAAATTATCCTGCTTTTCGTTCAGGCGGAAGGCTGGTTAATTACTTAAAAAACAAGGAGTTATCAGGCGAGGCTTTTGAAGCATTAAATGCTTATGTCAAAAATGCGGCCCAGAACCTAGAAACTTTCAGTGAAAAGTATGCCCCGGGAATTTATCAGGGTGAGGGAAAATATAAAATGCTGCTGGCCCTTTCGAAGATGGATTTTATTGAGTTAGCCTCTGAGGATATGGAAAAACAATTACTGAAAAACGGATTGGGAGCTTTCTTGGAAAAAGAGGTGTAAAGAAGTGAATGCTAGAACTCCTGTGGAAATGGGCCATTCTGAGATATTTTCTGAGTTATATGAAAAATACTTTCCCAAGCTTTATAAATACATGCTTTATAAAGTAGGCGACGCCAACGCAGCAGAAGATTTGGTCAGTGATGTTTTTGAAAAAACTTTACTAAAATACAATACATATAACCGGGAAAAAGGTGATTTTAGCACGTGGCTATTTACCATAGCCAATAATATTATAATTAATTACCATAGAAAAAATGGCCGTCAAACTGTTCCCACCGATTTGGAAAAAGTGGAATCAAAATACCGGCTGGAAGATCTGGTTATCGACCGGGAATTAAAAGAACTGCTTCTCAAAGCGATTATGTGCCTGGATGAGCGGCAGAGAAATATTATTGCCCTTAAATTCGGCGCCTGTTTGACAAACCGGCAAATTGCCCGGATGATGAAGATAACGGAAAGTAATGCCGGAACAATTTTATACAGGACCTTAATGCAATTAAAAGATATTTTAAAGGAGCACAGAATTGTTTTTTAACAATTATGTGAACTGAGGTGAGACTAGTGAACAAAAAACATTTCTTGGACTCATTTATTTCAGATATAGACAAAATCGTGCTACACGGGGGTAAGATCACTCAGTCTGAATGCGGGAACTGTGATGAGGAATACAAAGAAGCTTTATCCCTTGCTCAGTTGTTGGTGAAGGTAGATTATACCACAAAAAGCCAGGGGCGGATGGAAAAGATAATGGCAGAGATGATCTCAAATGCCCGAAAGAATGATGAATTGGAAGATAGTGAATTGGATATGGTTGCCGGAGGGCTTAATTTGAACGGGATTCTAGATGATAAAAAATAGTAAAAAAATTTATTAAAAAGCGTGTGATACTTTTTGAGGTTGGTTGTATAAATAATTAGTAACTAATTGGAAATCAATGAAGAATTGAAGGAAAAAGTATTCGGCAAGGAAACTCCGTAGATGAAGGAGACATGAAAATATTTACAAAAAATTAACAGTTGTCAAAACTGTTAATATATAAAGATCATAGGAAAGGGGGATCGTTGCGGGAGGCACAAATTTTAATATTTCATGGCTTTGTTCCCCCTGAGTGATGTATTAACTTGACCAAAATCTAAAAAAAAGGAGAATAATAATGAGCGAAGTTGAAAGATTTAGCAAAGATGTTAACGAGAACAAGGAGATGCTGGATGCAGTAAAAAACATCGGTAATGATATGGCGAAAATTGTAGCATATGCCAACTCCAAGGGCTATAATTTTACAGTTGCGGATGTCGATGGCAAACATGGTGAGTTGTCTGAAAAACAGCTGGATAAGGTAGCCGGCGGCGGGGCTTTTATGGTTTCTTGGTAGGAATTTGACTTTACCAAACCTAACATAACGTTAAGCTAAGGTATGAATTAGTCATCTTAAATTAAGCCATAAGTTTGGTTATGGCCCGGGTGCTTTTAAGCCCCGGGTCACTATCATGATACGCAACAAATTTCGGGGAGATACTGACGACTATGGATGATCTGCATTTCTGTGGGGATTTTAACAACCAGATTAGCATTGATGAGAAAAGGCTGATCCCGCATATCAAGCGATTTATCGAATGTGCTGTTGGGGCTCCCGAATTCTATGCGGCCGTTCACGAGAACACCGCCGGGTGTGCCTCCCTGCTGCAAGCAAGGGGGATATTAGGTGTAGATCCGGTGCAGGTAGCGGCACTTATGCCAGAGATTGTTTCGGAGCTGCCCTTGTTGAAGAAAGTTCCTGCCGCGGAATTGGAAGATAAGCCTCAGGCGCTGTTGTGGCAGCGATATGCTGATACTATTGCCCGTTACCGGGTAACATGGCGACAACTTCGTGAAAAAACACCCAGCAATCTTTTTAATGCTTGGCGCCAACGGCAGATAAACCGTTGTCAAAGTCAATTGAGCAAAGAGACAAACCAGAATATTGTCCATGGGACAATTGCGTTCGAATTGAGTAAGGGCTGCTCGATGGGCTGCTCTTTCTGCGGTGTTGCGGCTGAACCGCTGCAAGAAGTGTTTATGTATACCGGAGAGAATGCCGGACTCTGGCAAGATATCCTTAACGTGGCGGTAGACCGTCTCGGCGCTACGGTAGGAACGGGGACGTGTTATTGGGCGACAGAGCCAAGTGATAATCCTGATTATTTGAAGTTTGTAGAGGATTTTGGCAAAGCGACAGGCGTTTACCCCCAGACAACCACTGCAGCCCCCATGCGCAATCTTGACTGGACAAGAAAATTGTTGCGATTTCGGAAACAACATAGCACGGCCATGGATCGTTTTTCTATTCTCTCGGCTAATGTACTGAATCGTGTTCACGAGACTTTTTCCGCAGAGGATTTGGCTTTAACGGTGTTGGATATGCAGCACTCCGCTTCATCAGTGCGTTTAAGGGCCCAATCAGGCCGTAATCGCAACGCTACCGGAAGCCCTCAATTGGAGCTGGCTCAGGATCATACCATCGCCTGTCTCACCGGCTATCGGGTAAACATGGCGGATCGTTCGGTGCTGTTGATCAGTCCCTGTCCTCCTTCAAATAGCTGGCCATTAGGTTACCGGGTTTACGCCGCAGGCAACTTTTCGTGCGCGGCGGAACTGGACGATTTCATCGGTGAGACCATTAAGAAATGCATGCCCGGGCAGGTTTCGTCAGGCGATATCTTAGCGTTTCGCCGCGACCTGGATTTTATCGCCTTGCCGGAGGAGGGGTTCCAACTTCAAAGTAAGTACCGGTTGCACAAGATGACGGGGTCCCCCCACCTGGCCCAACTCGGCCGGTTGATTGCTCGGGGGAATTTGACCTTCTGGAGTGTGATCGAAGAACTTATGGTTCAACACAAGGATGTTCTGGCGATAATGTCTTCTATTCAGAAGCTTTTTGACCAGGGCCTGCTGGAAGACGGTTTGAGCGATGAATCGGACTTGCGAGGAGGTAAGAAGTAGTATGACTAGCGCAGTAAGCAACCCTGCTGAAAATTTGTCCGGAGAAAACTTTCAGCTGCCCCTGACGCCTGCGGACGTTTGCCTCGTATGCATGCCCTACTGCCCCCCTCAGATGCCTTCACTAGCCCTCGGGCTGCTGCAGGCCGTGCTGATCGAAGGAGGGGTCGGGGCTAGGAGCATTTACGCCAATCTGCTGTTCTGTGAGGAAATCGGGTACGATTTGTATGAAAAACATATCATTTGGGTTCCTCAACTGCCTCTAGCCGAATGGTCATTTGCCGCTACTGCTTTCCCGGGGTTCCAGCCCGATGAGGAGCAATTTGTCGGTGAAATTCATACCATGCTCGGGGAAGAATGGCAGCAAAGCCTGGAAGAGTGCCGCGAAGAGCTGCGTCTCGTGCGTCAAAAGGCGGAGAAGTTTACCACCCGCCTGGCGGAACAAATTCTCAAACTTTCTCCGCGTATCGTCGGCTGTACTTCAAGCTTGGCTCAGAGCGTGCCTTCCCTGGCCTTGCTCAGGAAAATACGTGAACTTAACCCGGATGTTGTCACCATGATGGGTGGGGCGGATTGCGAAACAGTCATGGGACGCGCGACTCACCAGCATTTCCCGTGGGTCGATTTTATGGTCTCCGGCGAGGGCGAAGATATTATCTTGCCGCTTACCAAACTTTTATTTAAGTTTGGCCGCCAGGTTCCTCTCGAAGCTTTACCCGGAGGTGTATTTGCTCCCCTGCACCGGCAGTTGGGCTACCCCGGCGCCGAGCAAAACGGGGATGAGGGTCTGCCACGGGCCGTGGCCAGTTCCTTTAACCATCAAACAATCCCCGTCTATCAGGACTATTTCGACACGCTCAGAGCACTGCCCACACTGGGTAAAATTATCCGCCCCGGCCTGCCAATCCAGGCTTCCCGGGGCTGCTGGCACGGGAGGTGTAAATTTTGCGGGCTCAACGCTCCGCAAGTGCCCTACCGGTCGCGCCCTGCTGCAGGTGTGCTGGCCGAGTTGGAAGAGCTCAGCCGTCGTTACGGAGTTGAGCATTTCGAGTTTCTTGATAACATTTTAGATATGAGGTGCTTTAAGGATCTGATTCCCTCGCTTATCGGCCGCGAAATTCCCTACAAGCTGTTCTACGAAATACGTTCGAATATGTCCAAAAAGCATTTCAAAATGCTTCGTGAAGCCGGTATCATATGGTGCCAGCCGGGCATCGAAAGTCTTCACAGTGAGTTATTGAAAGCGATGAGTAAAGGGGTGACCGCCTGGCAAAACATTCAGACGCTGAAATGGTGCCGCCAGTTTGGCATTCATGCCGCATGGGCAATTCTTTGCGACTTTCCCGGCGATCAGGATCGCTGGTACCAGGAGATGGCTGAATTAGTGCCTCTCCTGACACATTTAGAGCCGCCATCGGGTGTGCGCATTGTCCGGTACATGCGGAATAGCCACTATTTTGAACGGGCGGCTGACTATTCCCTAAATCTTACTTCCTTACCTTTATACAAGTTTATCTATCCATTAAGTCCGGATGTAATTAACGACCTCTCTTATATGTTTGATGATATATTTTATACTTCGACCCGAAATGACCCAAGAATGGCTGTTTTATATAACCGCTCCGGGGTACGGAACCTGCGGGCGGCTGTTTTTCAGTGGTCCGTAGCATCCATCAGCCGGAACCGGCCGACGCTAAGTATGAAAGTTGGCGAAAAGGAAGTTATAGTGCGTGATACCCGTCCGGTTGCAATTGCCCCTTCTTTCCGCCTTAAAGGCGCACAGCGGGAGTTGTATCTGGCCTGTGACCGGGCAGAAGATGAGCTGCAGGTATGCGAGATGCTCCGGGATAAAGGGTTCGCCGGAGCGGAGGTTGATGCGGCAGTCCGGACACTTTTGGATTGCAAGCTATTAGCACGCATTGATCAGCGTTTGTTGGCTTTGGCGGTTGAAGAGCCGTATCTCGAATATCTTCCGGAAGAGCAGATTCCAAATGGTTATATCAGTGGTGAACACAAGTTAATGCTCGGATACCCAATTGAATTTATGAAGTCTTATATAAAGGAAATGGCCAGCAAAGGATTGCTTGACAGCCGCTACCTGCCTGCGGATTGAATATTCTCACAAAGGCATGAAACTAATCGAGGTTAACACTCACAGAAAGTCGTTCCAGCCCTCAAAAGTACCCGATATATATGGCTCTATAACCCGTCACGACTGACGGCAAAGAAGGCCACCCAGCTAATCTCTCTTCAATAGATGAACTTGATGACCTCAAAGGAATATCGAATGAAACTGACGCTTCAGGATATCTATAACACTGCCGCTGACCGTACCGAGGCCATGACGCAGCTTCATAAGCGCCTGGGGAGTGCGCTGTCGAATTGAGCCTGTAAAGGAATTTGCCAAAATCCTTACAAATAACTAGATCGGGGTACTGAACTATTTTGACAGCAGGCTGACCAATGTAGTATTAGAGGGCCCCAACAGTATCATCCAGTCCGTTCGTTCTCGGCAAAAGGATAGCGCAAGGTAAAGAATTTCATAACCATGATTTATCTTATGAGCGGAGAACTTAAGTATAATTTCCAGCAAATCATTAAACAATATCAGTTAATTGGCAAACCTACAACCATTTAAC
>JAQVOH010000164.1 GCA_028702695.1 Desulfotomaculaceae bacterium | reverse complement strand
CTCTTGGCCAGAGGTATCACTTCTTCCAGGATAATTTTTACCTGCACCTCTTTTGTTAAGTTTTTACCTTCGTACTTATTTACAATGTCTTTGTACTTCCTTTTTAATTCTTCATCCCTTTCTTTAAGCAACATAAACCTAATAGCTTGTTCCTTTGACATAATTTCATCCTCCTTAATTTTAATCTGTAACTGTTCCTCCTGTGTACCGCAATTATTGCCTGCCCATGTGAACCCGCCTATGTCCGCCAGCAGAGCATCATGCTACTGGTATGTTGAATTGGCCTGTTATATTTGCATTATATAACCTAAGGACTAACAAAAAACGGCTAACAAAATTAGTCTAATCTACGCTTGACAGGAGATGCGAAAATTCGGTAATGGTTTTATCTCAAATTCTTTGTCGTCGTAACCATAAAAAATCACTGTGGTTACCAAAAGTGTTCATAAAATAGGTCCTTTGGTGCCGGATTTCTTATGCATGTTACCGTTGGAGGGTTTTCTATGGACATTAAAGAAGAGGAAGGAGTATCTATTTACACGGGAAGAGATTTTAAAGTCATTAGAGTTATTTGTTAAACCCGAAAAATTAAATGAAGGGCCCTCCTATTCAAGTGAAGTTGTAAAAAACAGAGTTAAACTGTGTAACAAATTTATTGCAGCAGTGCACGCGAACGGTAAAGTTTTATAGTAAAAAGCTGCTATAATTAGTTGCGTTATAGTTTGCATACCCTTGTAAAGGGAGTGAGGGCAACCGTTGGTATTGACATTTAAAACCTTCAAGTCAGCCCTTGAAATCATAGATCCAATTAAGTAGGTTTAGTTTATAAAAAAAGCAAGGGTGGATGGCAAAATGAAAGAAAAAGAGCTTGACTTGATGTGGAGGTATGTGATCAATGCATACCTGTTGTTTTGGGTAATGGTCTTAGGGCTTGGAGGGCTGGCATCTCAGGTGCTCCATGCTCCGCCTGTAGTGATGCAATGGGTTGTGGTATTGTGCAGCTGGTCACCGACGATCGTGCTCCTGGTTATGCTGAAAAAGCTAAAGCCCGATATGACGGTGAAGAGATTTTATCAGAAGGCTTTCAAAGGCAAACTGACAATAGGTTTGGTTTTGATGGTACCGGTCATTGCGGTAGGTGTTCTACTGCTGTCGGCATTGATTGTATCCGCAACTGAGAAAACATCCGTCGCTATGCAGCTTATCTTTGCTTCGTCCACACTACTGGGCACGGTTTTTTTTACGGTTTTACAGGGAGCCTCCGGAGAAGAGTCCGGCTGGCGTGGATACTTGCGTCCTGCACTAGAGGAGCGATACGGATTTATAAAAGGAAATGTTATTTTGGGTTTAATCTGGGCATTTTGGCACACGCCCCTTTGGTTTGTCGCGTCCGATTATAGTGGATGGCAGTTACTGATTTATATCATTGAAAATGTAGTGGCCCTGACGGCAATAACGATAATTATGGCAGTATTGATGAAGAAGAGTGATAATCTATTCATAGCATTCTGGGTTCACTTCTGCTTTAATTTTTCATTAAGCTTCTGCCCGGTTGACGCTTATTTCTTCGCAATATTTTCCGTGCTGTATCTGGTGGTCGCCTTAACTTTCTTGGGGGTTTATTTGAAATCCTCCCCTCTTAACGATAATAAGGCGTGATCATTACAAATGATACAGAAATAAGAAGTTGACATTAATAAATCTTTGATACTGGACCGTTTTATTCGGGAAATCGAAACTCGCCCGCTTGTGGTCGATGAGTTCGATGGGAGCTTGTGTTTGATAGCAGTTGATAAAGTAATAGTTCGTGCCGCTGACGACATCCAGTTTGGCGTTTTGTACACCCTTTTTTAAAAACCACTGAGATTAGGATGATGATTGTGGCCCTATCATATGCTCGATGGTTCGAGGCAATAGAAAGAAGAAAATCACGACGCTCATTTGAACAGCGCCACATTGACCAAGCAGATAATAAACGCCTTAAAGAGCTTTGCAACGGTTTTAGTCCTTATCCTGACGTAAGGGCAGTATTTAGAACAGATTCTCCCGATGAAGTTTTTAAAGGTGCCATTGGTCATTACGGCATGATTAAAGGTGCCCCTGCCTTTATAGCGTTTATTGGAGATAGGAAGAGTCTATACGTCAATGAGAGGATTGGCTATCTTGGCGAAGGAATAATTCTGGAAGCAACGTCACTTGGCCTGGATACCTGCTGGGTAGGTGGGTTTTTTAGGCCGGAAGTGGCAGCAAACCTTGTAGGAACATACAGGGGTGAACGTGTTCTTGCAGTAACCCCGGTAGGTTACGCTAAAAATAATATTTCTTTAGAGGAAAGAATAATGACTGGGTTTGGCCGTACTCACCGGCGTAAACCCCTGTCGGATTTAGTAAGCGGACTCGATGAAAGTAAATGGCCTACATGGATACAAAAATCCCTGGAAGCAGCGCGTTTGGCTCCATCAGCAGTAAACCGCCAACCATGGCGCTTTGAAGTGGCGGAACAGAGCATTACTGTATCTGTTGACAATCAGAAAGATAAATACGGAATTTCAAAGCGCTTGGACTGTGGAATTGCTATGCTTCATATTGAACTTGGTGCTATGATAAGTGGGGTTTCTGGCAAATGGGAGTTCTTAGTTCCACCAAAAGTGGCACGATTCATTATCAATCCAAATATTGTTGGGGGAGTTATGATGGGACAGGTGAAGCAACTTCTTTAACTCCAGCAGCTTACTATGATGTTTTTGTCTATGACCAGGATCCCCTCCTAGCTTTAGGATACCAATTCAGAGCGGAATTAATCATGGGAATTTTAATAAGGTAAATTGCCTGGGGATTATTCCCGCCAGAAAGATGGTAATAATAAAACCAGGATGGGATATATCTCCAACCTTCCAACCAACATCAATATGCTTAAAACGTATTTCCCGCTGTCGGGTATGAAAAAGAAGTTCTCCATAGGACCAACGAGACCCAAGCCCGGCCCGATGTTTCCCAGGCAAGCCGCGGAGGCTGACAAACTGCTTAGGGTATCTATACCCAGCGAGGTTAGATACAGCATCCCAACAGCCAGTAAAATAATGTAGAGGAAGAAAAACTGTAAAACGTTAATGAGCAGATCTTCATTGATAAATCTTCCCCCAAACCGCAAAGGGAAAACGGCTTTGGGATGAATCATCTTCTTGAGTTCGATGACTGTCCGCAGTAGGATAATAAGATATCTACCCGGCTTGATGCCGCCCCCCGTCGAAGCTGAACAGCCGCCTATAAACATCATAAGAAAGATCAATGCAATAGCCATATGAGGCCAAAAGTTATAATCTGCAGTAGCAAAACCGGTAGTGGTGACAATTGATACTATTTGAAATAAGGCTGCCCTGAGGTTATCACCCCAACCCGTGCTATGCCAGGTGCTATCCAGGTGCAGAAACACCAACAGGCTGGCAAAGCGATTTGGTAATTTTCTTGGGAGAACGCCACGATCCTATTCCCCCTACAGATGGAGCTCTGCCAAATCCTTCCTAAAATAAATTGGATCAGACTCTGCGAAGTAAAGGGATTTTCATAATATTTCTGGCATGCACTACTTTCTTATTCTTTATCTTAATATAAATAATAAAACAATTAATTTGGAGTGATATCTGTGCAAAAACAAAATCACCCGCCTAGTATGTATAGGTGCGCCTACCCTGCTCCTTACCCTTCAGTGCGTGTGACAGCGCCTAACCGTCAGTACGCGGAACTTTTACTTGAAGACTATGCCGGGGCCGTA
>JAQVOH010000062.1 GCA_028702695.1 Desulfotomaculaceae bacterium | reverse complement strand
AAAAGGGTATACAGCTCGTCAAGGCTAATTACAAAGGTCTGAAGAAGGCGTATCCGAAGGAATACTATAAATGGGCGCCTGAATTTGTAACTGAGGATAGAAAGTTTTAGTAGCTGAGGAAGTATAAGAATTTCTTAGTAAAAATCTTTTTCGTATAACCCTGGCCCGGCGAGAATTTCCGGACAGGGTTATATTTACCATTTATGATTGAATTTACGAAGTCCGGCTGCCAGCATAATGGCAACCGGACTTTTTCGTATAAAGTTAAAAAAAATTACACATATTAATGCGGCAGAGTAAAGATCATATAATTTGGCATAATAGGTTAGGGCATTCTTTCTATAAAAAGAAAAAATGCATTTGCTTGTAGGCGATTTCATGAAACAGTCTATGGGTACCAACGAGTAGCTGAAAGGATATGAAGGAGGTGGCTTAAGATGTTTATGAATCAATTTGAGTATTTTGCTCCCAAGACGCCTGGCGAAGCATTTGAATTGATGGGTCGTCTGGGAAGCAAGGCCAGGATTCTCGCTGGTGGCACGGAATTGGTGATCTTGATGAAGGATAGAATAATACGCCCGGAATGTCTCATTGACATCAATAACATTGAAGAGTTTAAAGGCATCAAATATGAGCCGGGTAAGGGTATGGTAATCGGTGCGACCACAAAGATTGCAGATATTCAGTATTCTGAAATAGTTAAGAGAAAATACTACGCTCTTGCAGATGCGGCAGGCGAAATTGGTTCATCCCAGGTAAGGCACATGGGTACAATCGGTGGTAATAGCTGTAACGCTTCACCGTCGGCCGAGACTCCTACCCCCCTGGTAGCTTATGGTGCTACTGTAGTAGTTAGCAGCGCTACTGGTGAAAGAGAAATGCCTCTGGAAGAGTTCATCCAGGGTGTTAGAATGATCGACCTCAAGGAAGGCGAGCTCCTGACCAAGTTTAAACTGCCGGAACCCTCTCCCAAATTAGTAGGCCGGTATGCCTATATGGGCGCCAGGGATGCCAATGAAATTGACTTTGTCAATATGGCTGTCACCCTTGAACTGGAAGATGACAAGCAGACTGTAAAGAGTGTGAAACTGGTCATGGGCTCGGTTTTCATAAAACCGCTGATATCTACAGCAGTTACTGCTCTCCTGACCGGGCAGAAATTTAGTGATGAATTAGCAGCGAAAGCGGCTGAAGCAACTCAGGGCGAAGCGAAGCCGATTACCGATGTCCGGGCCTCCGCGGAATACCGGCACGAAATCGTAGGAGTGCTGGCCCGAAGGTTACTCAAAGAGGCGTTTGGCGCCGCTCAGGAGGTGTAAGTGATGAAGCAACTGATCAAATTAGAAATCAACGGGCGGGTCTATGATGTACCCGTTAGCCCCCGGGATGTGCTTGCTGATGTAATTCGGAAAAAAGTAGGCCTTACCGGCACTAAAAAAGGTTGCGGAATGGGCGACTGTGGAGCCTGCACCGTACTGGTAGAAGGAAAACCCATATTGTCCTGCATCACGCTGGCAATCACCTGTAATGGCAAAAAAATCACCACGGTAGAAGGGCTGGCTCTGCCAGACGGACAAATGCACCCGATCCAGGAGGCATTTGTCAACCAGGGCGCCATCCAGTGCGGTTTCTGCACACCGGGCATGCTCATGTCGGCAAAAGGGCTGCTGGCCAGGAATCCCAAGCCCAGCTTGTATGACATCAAGCATGAGATGTCGGGAAACATTTGCCGTTGCACCGGCTTTAAAAGAATCATCGAAGCAATTGAAGTAGCTTCAGAAACCATGTCTGAGGGGGTGAAGTAATGGGAGCCTGGGATCAAAGAGAAAATTATGTACGTGAAGGAAAACCTTCCTATTTGGATGAAAGAAGGTTCACTCAGGTAGGAAGAAGCGTACCGCGTATAGATGGTCCTGCTAAGGCTAAAGGTGAATCGATTTATACCGCCGATATGGTGCTGCCGAATATGGTGTACGGGAAAATAAAGCGTTGCAAAGAATACGCCCACGCCAAAATTAAGAAGATCGACTGCAGCAAAGCGCTCGCACTGCCGGGAGTGCTGGCAGTACTCACCGGAGACGAAGCTCCGAACAAATGGGGTATCGTTCCCGCATCCGCCAACGAGACTGCCCTGGCTGTAGACAAAGTTCGCTTTTACGGTGAAGGCGTGGCCGCTGTTGCCGCCATTGATGAAGAAACCGCCGAGGCCGCCTGTGACTTGATTGAAGTTGAATACGAACCGCTGCCGGTATTGCTGGATCCTTTCGAATCCATGGCACGCGCAAGTGAAGTGATTATTCATGAAAATGCTCCCGACAATATAATGCACAAAGGTGACCAAATCTACGGCGACGTAGACAAGGCCTTTGAAAAGTGCGAGTATATTTTGGAAAGAGAATTTAAAACTGGTCGACCGCAACAATGCTATATCGAGCCGATGTCCGCCGTGGCCAGCTATGACACCCAAAACGGGCTACTGCGCCTGTGGGCCAGCAGCCAGGTTCCCCACTACCTGCATCGCCAGATGTCCATAGTTTTAGAAATGCCCATGAGCAAAATCCGGGTTACGCTTCCCACAGTGGGCGGCGGTTTCGGTGGCAAAGGTGAAGCAGCCTCATCAGAATTTGTCGCATGCCTTCTGTCTCGCAAGCTCGGTATGCCGGTCAAAGTAACTTATGATCGTGATGAAGTATTCTTCACCAGTAAAGGCCGGCACCCATGCTATATGAAATGGAAAATCGGTCTGGACAAAGATGGTTATATCCAAGCCGTAGATTTTGACAATACTTTAGACAAAGGCGCATATGCAGGCTGGGGCGTCGTGGTGATGTTCTACACCGCGTCCATGGTGCACCTGCCCTACAAAGTGCCCAATGCCCGCACCCATGTAAGAAACGTTTATACCAACAAGCCCACAACCGGAGCCATGCGCGGTCTCGGCGGGGTTCAGCCCAGGTTTGCGATGGAGTGCATGCTGGATGAGTTGGCTGAAATGATGGGAATTAGCCCGTACGAACTGAAGATGAAAAACGCCATTGAATCAGGCTATACCGCCATTAATAATATGTACACACCGCATACCGAGTACAAGAAATGCCTGCAGACAGCAGTAGAAAAATCAGGCTATCTGGAAAAACACGGCAAGCTGCCCTTCGGCAAAGGGATCGGCTTGGCGGGCGGCTATTACATTACCGGTACCGCCTATACCCTATACCAGTCATACAAGCCCCATACCTCAGTAACGATAAAGGTAGACACCGAGGGTGGCGTGACCGTGCTTTGCGCAGCTGCCGAAATCGGCCAGGGCTGCAACACCGTCATGGCCCAGATGGCGGCTGAAGCGCTGGGCGTCCATTATGAAGACGTGCACGTTCAAACAGGTGATACGGAAATAGGCAGCTTCGATTTGGGTAGTTTTGCCAGCCGTTTAACCTATGGCTCCGGTTATGCCATCAGGGAAGCAGCCAAAGAAATCAACGAAAAACTCAAAGCAATGGCGGGGGGGGTGCTGGGCTGCCGGGCCGATCAGTTAATCATTAAAGACCGCAAGATCTATTCCATGTTCGAGCCCAAGTTCACCATCGACTGGGCAACAGTTGTTCAAAAATATGTCAACTCCGTGGGTGCTTTAATTGCTACAGGGCACTTCTCCCCGCCGCGGCGCAAAGGGATTGACATCATCACCGGCAACCGGGTACAGGGCGCAAACATCGGCCACTCTCCCACTTTTGGCTTCAGCTGCCAGGTCCACGAAGTAGATGTGGATGTGGAAACAGGCCGTGTATATGTCAAGAAGGTAACCGAAGCGGGTGACTGTGGCACAGCCGTCAACCCGATGAGCGTAGACGGACAGGTAGAAGGTTCCATCGTGTTCAACATGGGTGCTGCCCTTTACGAAGAAATGAAATTTGATGCAAACGGTAAGCACTTGAACCCCAACTTCCATGACTACAAGTGCCCGACATTTATGGAAATGCCGGATATGGACACCAACATCGTTGAAAGCTACGACCCGACCGCACCGTTTGGTGTTAAGGAAACCGGCGAAGGCGCTGTTCAGCCGACCTTCCCGGCGATTACCAACGCGATTTACGACGCTATCGGCGTAAGGTTCTACGAAGTTCCTATTACTCCAGAAATGATACTCAAGGCCTTAAAAGAAAAGAAAGAAAAAGAAGCTGGCTGTGGCTGTGGGTGTTCCTGAGGAACTTAGATGGAGACTCACGATAATGTTTAAGGGCTTCACTCTCCGGAGTGGAGCTTTTTTTCAATGAAAAAACTAAAAAATGCAAAGATTTAAGCAGACCTCGCACCACGGCAGTGGCTTCAATGATATAATGACTTTATGGAAGGAAGTTAAGTGAACTCGTCCGGCTAAAGCTGGACATCGGTGGGGGACTCTACCCCACCGAAGCAGATAATCCCACTTATAGAAGTGGGGAGTCTTAGAATTTGATAAAAAGCCGCTTAACACATATTGTTGGGTTATAAATCTTCTTAATGTCTTAACATTGGGGGTAAACGAGATTATGAAGGCAAGGCTACTTAATCCCAACGATTTTGAAGTGGATGCGTTTTATGATGATTTTATGGATGTGATTGTCAATGGGAGAAGCTATCAAGGTATAGCTGATATACTGGCCAGAAAGCTTCAGGTGAGCATCCTTATCGAGGATGAATTTTTCCGTGTGCTCGCACGCTCTAATATTGATGAGACTACCTTTTCACACATCCAGAAAAGAGAAGGGAAAAAACATTTAAAGCCTCAGCGTATTGATCCGAGGATCATAAATTATGTTCACCTGGCGCAGAAGAGCACCGGCCAACCTATAGAATTACCGGAGTTGCCGGATTACGGGGTAACCTACCCCAGACAAATATTCCCCTTCGTAATAAAAAACAAAATTAAAGGTTATTTACACGTATTTATAAAGGAATTAGATTGGGAGCAAATGAGATTTATTAAAGCGGCACTGCACAGCCTGAGCATTTTGGTAACACTGTGGTATGCGCAAGTGGAACTGAAAGATGAAATGAGGAGAACATTGATCCTCGGCCTTATTAAAGATCAAGGCAAAGGTAAGGACGATATTATTCAATGGGAAAAAGGGATCCTCTGTCTCGATCTGTCCAGGGAGATGGTTTTGGCTGTCATCCAAATCAAAAATGCGCCTGGACAGCAGCAAATAGAAGATGTTTTGTTTAGTATTACCAGTGACCTTGATATGAATGCCAGTGTAATCGCCATTAATGATGAGCAGGCGGTACTGCTGGTTCAATCAATTGATGGAAAGAGACTGGAATCAGCAGTAGTTACCGATTCTCTCCAGGTGATATTTGAGGTTTTGAAAACGATATTCGCGCAAAGTAAGGTGAAAATAGGTGTAGGCCGCCAGTGTTTTGTTCCGCGAGACTATCGGGTTGCCTTTGCCGAAGCCTGCAAGGCGCTCTCTATTACGGCTCCTCAACCGGAGACTGAAGAAGGCGTGGTTTACTATCATTCCCTGCGGTTGATGGGGATTCTGCCGCAACCTGGCAGCGATCAAACTCTGTCAGAGTTTGTACATCGCATCATTGGAAAACTGTACGAGTATGGTGACGAACATAATACAGACCTGATTGATAGCCTGGAATGTTATTTGGAGCAAGATTGCTGTATTCAAAGTGCGGCAAGGGAGTTGTTCATCCATCCAAGCACCCTTAGATATCGCCTGGAAAAAGCTAGTAAATTATCCGGCCTCGATTTGAAGGACAAAGACACGAAACTAGAGATTCAGTTGGCCATTAAGTTGTATAGATATTATGGAGAGAACCTATTAAAGAGATAAATTGATCACTAAATAAAAGATTGTAAATAAGGTCCGACTGCCAGGATATATGGCAGCCGGACCTTTCATATGAAGTGAAGGAAAACCAAGCCCTTTTCTTACGAAGATTCCTCGTAAGCGTGAATAGATTATGTTTTTCAACCAGGATATAATTTGATTAACTTAAAAGGGGAGCAGCTATTGGTGGCAGGTTTGGGGGCAAGCATAAAGGCCCCTGTATTTATAAAAATGATTATGACAATTTTCACAAACTACTATAGCCTATAATAGGATGTTTAATACTAGTAGGTAATAATTGGATTAAATTCTTCTAATTTAATCCTGGAGGGATACAAAATGAAGGATTCAAAAAATATTACTGTCAGTCAGCTGCTTGACCACGCAGCCACAAACTATCCAAATAATGATGCTCTTGTTTATCCCGAACGTGGTTTGAGATATACCTACAAGGAGTTTTGGGAGGTTTGCAATCAATTTTCTAAAGGCTTGTTGAAGCTGGGGCTAAAAAAAGGTGATCATACCGCCATTTGGGCTACCAACCTCCCCGAATGGGTTATTGCACAGCTTGGCAGCGCAAGGACTGGAGCGGTTCTTGTGACTGTGAATACAAGCTACAAAACAAATGAACTGGAATATCTTTTGAAACAGTCAGATTCAACAACCTTGATTATGATCGATAGCATGAAAAACACCGATTACACAAGTATGATATATGAACTTTGCCCGGAGCTAAATAAATGCAAACCGGGAGAACTTGTATCAGAGAAACTGCCTTTCTTGAAGAATGTAATTGTGATTGGAGATAAACAATACCCTGGCATGTTGACCTGGAATGAAGTAGTCAAGATGGGTGAAGATGTTTCAGACGAAGAACTGGATGCCCGTATGGCCGAACTGGAGCCAGATGATGTAAATATGATGATCTACACCTCCGGTACTACCGGGTTTCCTAAAGGTGTCATGCTGACACACAACAACGTTATTTTGAATGCAAAAGATATGGCTGAGGGTATGAATCTTAGCGCTGAGGATCGGGTGTGTATGCCACTTCCTTTATTCCACTGCTCCGGCGCTGTGCAAGGGGCTATATGCTGTGTGGCAACCGGAGCTGCAATGGTGCTTCCAGCTGAAAGATTTGATCCGGTAAAAGTGCTGAAAACAGTTGAAATAGAGCGTTGTACGGTTTTGCATGGAGTTCCTACCATATTTATTATTTTGCTGGAGCAAATGGAGAAGGAAAAGTTTGATACATCTTCCTTGCGAACCGGAATCGTTGCAGGAGCCTCATGTGAGCTTGATATCTTGAAAAAAATAGAAAGCGTTCTAAATATTCGAGAGATTGTTTACGCCTACGGGCAGACCGAAACCTCGCCATGTATTACCATGACCAGGGTAGATGATCCGCCTGAATTGAGGGTTTCCACCGTGGGAAGGCCGCTGCCCGGTGTTGAAGTGAAGATTATCGACCCCGAAACAGAAAAAGAAGTGGCTCCGGGTGAACAGGGTGAAATCAGAACCCGCGGTTATAATGTCATGAAGGGTTACTATAAAATGCCGGCAGCTACCGCCGAAGTCATAGATAAGGATGGTTGGCTGCGCACAGGAGACCTTGGCATTGTGGATTATAGTGGCTTTTTGAGGATTACCTGCAGGTTAAAAGATATGATTATTCGTAACGGTGAAAATATCTACCCCAGAGAGATTGAGAATTACCTGTGTACCCATCCTTTGGTTAAAGAAGCTCAGGTGATAGGAGTACCTAGCGCTAAACATGGAGAAGATGTGGTGGCTTTCGTCCAGCTTAAAGAGGGAGCGGCGCTTACACAGGAAGAACTGGAAGATTTCTGCAAGGGCAAAATAGCCAGTATTAAAATCCCAACACATATTGCATTTGTTGATAGTTATCCTTATACAGCCAGTGGTAAAGTGCAAAAGTTTAAACTTCGTGAGTTGGTGAGCAAGTATCTTAACTTGCATGAAGAAACTATGGCTGAAGCGATATGACATTAACTTATTATATAGTTAACCAAAATCAAACCCCATTTATTTTTTTATTAGGGTGTCAAATTGGTTGTGGTTTGACTAATATCAATAAAATATCATTATTGGAGGTGATTTTATAAGATTTTGCCTTAAATTAAATATTAAATTTTACATGAAGATTCACGATTAAAGCTTTTTTTAATTGAAAGGAGGAACACCATGAGCATGAAGGACGAGTTGGTAAAGATTGTTGGAAAGGAGAACGTTAGTGACGCAGGTGATGCCCTTCTCCAGTTTGCACAGGATTTAAGTCTACTGCCTGCCGGAATGGCCAATATTGTGGTGCAGCCTGAGTCCTCAGAACAGGTCTCAGCGGTGGTGAAATTAGCCAACGAGAACAACGTTCCGGTGGTACCGGTTAGTTCAAAGGTGCATTTTCATGGCAGTACTATACCCAAGCAGGGCGGAATCGTCATGGATCTTGGCAAAATGAACAAGATTATTGAAATTGACGTATTTGACCGCCGGATTCGCATTGAACCTGGTGTAACCTGGGGGCAGCTGGTGCCGGAACTGGACAAGAAGGAAATGCGGATGGTTATGCCGCTTTGCCCGCACAAGGACCGTTCTGTCCTAACCGATTATCTCGAGAGGGAAGTGCCGACCAATACAGTTTATGAATATAACGAGCCTTTGCAGAGCTTTGAGGTTGTCTGGCCCAACGGGGATATATTCAGAGGAGGTTCAGCCAGCGTACCCGGTTATCCTCAATCCAAATCCCACGGAAGTAACCCCTCGGGTCCAGGCCTTGACTTCTACCGTTTAGTCCAGGGGGCACAGGGCACCATGGGTGCGTTAACCTGGTCAAACATTAAAATCGAACACAAGCCGCAGATAGACAAGGTTCTTTTTGCGCCGATTACCGATTTAGCCCGTGGCCAGGAGTTCCTGTATAGAATTCTGCCGAGAAGGATTGGCGAGGAAGTCCTGTTGCTCAATAATGTTGATCTGGCCACGATCCTTGCCGATAAATGGCCTGATGATTTTGAAACACTGCGGAAAACCCTGCCGCCCTGGACTCTCGTAGTGGTTATTTGCGGCCTTATGCGCCGCCCCGAAGAAAAAATCGCCTATGAAGAGAAATTCCTCAATCAGGTAATGAAGAACGAATTCAAGGATATTGCTCTTACCGATAACCTGCCAGGTTTCCCCGGGATCGGGAAAAAGCTTTTACCCTTGTTGAGAAATCCCTGGCCCAAGGAAGTTTATTGGAAGAACCAGTGGAAAGGTGCTTCCCAGAGCCTCTTCTTTATCTGTAAGCCGAAAGATACACTGGCCTATGTTAACACGCTCCGGGCTGTAGCTGTTAAATATGGCTACAAACCTGAAGATATCGGTATGTACGTACAGCCCATCGAGCACAACAGGGCCTGCCAGATGGAGTTCACCTTTTTCTATAATCCCGAAGATGCAAGCGAAAAGGCAAACATCGCCAACCTCTACAAGGAAGCTGCAGCAGCGCTTATCAGCGAAGGGGCTTATTTCACCAGACCCTATGGTGTGCTGGCGCCAATGATGTACGAGCGGGCCGGCTCCTATACGTCATTATTGAAGCGGGTTAAGAAGATCTTTGATCCCAACAACATCATGAATCCCGGAAACTTGTGTTTCTAAGGAGAAAGGAGGAGAAAAATATGTCCAAAATTAATGAACTGAATAAAGAGCGCTATGATACACCAAAGGAAAAAGTAGCCTTAGATGTGAAAAATATGAAAAACTTCAGATACGATATGGACCACTGCATTAAATGTAAAGGCGGTTATTGGTTAGATCATACCTATAGCCCAGGTATGCAATTTACCACCAGGTGTCCAAGCGGTGTGTGGAATGATTTTGACGCCTACAACTGTGCAGGCAAAATGAGAATCGGCATTGCCCTGGATGAGGGGCAGCTGCAATGGTCGGATAAGCTGTTGGAGGTCCTCTACGCCTGTACCCTTTGCGGTGCTTGTGACGTTGGCTGCAAAAGAAATCTCGACCTGGAGATAGGATTAGCCCTTGAATCAATGAGGGTAAAGGCCGTCAAGGATGGGGCCGGTCCCATGCCCGCCCATAAAAAAATTGCAAAAAATATTGAGAAAAACCATAACCAGTTTGGCTCGCCGCATGGTAATAGAGGCAAATGGCTTACAAAGGATATAAAAGTTGCCGAAAAAGCGGATGTGCTTTATTTTCCCGGCTGCTCAGCTTCCTATACAAATCCGGAGATTGCGCAGGCGACCGCCAAAATCCTTAACGCTTCGGGCACTCCTTTCAGCTTGATGCAGGACGAGTGGTGCTGCGGCAATACTCTGTACTCGGTGGGTATGATCGACGAAGCCACAGCAATTGCCAAGCGCAATGTGGAAGCAGTTAAGGCAGCTGGTGCCAAAACCCTTATGACCTCCTGTGCTGAGTGTTACCGGATGTGGAAAGTGGATTATCCGAAGATGCTGGGTATCTCTACAGCTGACCTGGGTTTCGAAGTCGTGCACCTGTTGGAGTTTGCCGATGAGGCGTTTGCCAACGGCAGCTTGAAACCGACCAAGAGTGTCAACCTCAATCTTACCTATCATGACGCCTGTGGTGTCAGCAGGCTCTGTGACCCTTGGACCCCGTGGTCCGGCGAGCGGGGTTGGATGGGCTGTATTGAACCAAGGCTCCACAGGCGCCGCGGTACGTCAGGGCTTTATGCGCAGCCGAGGAATATCCTGCAGGCCATTCCGGGGCTTAGTTTAATCGAAATGCCGCGTTTAAGAGAAAACGCCTTCTGCTGCGGCGCAGGCCGTGGCACTAAAGAGGCCTTCCCTGATTTGGCCGATTCCTCTGCCAGGGAACGCCTGGACGAAGTACGGGCAGTAGGAGCGGAAGCCCTGGTGGCAGCCTGTCCTTTCTGCAAGAACAATTTCTCGCAAGTATCTAAAGCAAATGGTGAGCAACTGCAGGTAATGGATATATCTGAAGTCATCCTGGCTTCGTTATAAAGGAGGGTTAGAATATGGCCATCGTTAAAGAAGCACTACAAGCAATGGAAGCTGTTGTTGGCGCCAAGTTTCTTTCTGATGATCCGGTCATCATGGCTGCATACAAGTCTGGAGCGGGTGGCTACGAAGCTGGTGCCGGCTATGAGCGGGTAATGACAAAATTGCCTGTCGCCGTAATTCTGCCAAGGACAACAGAAGAAGTTCAGAAAATAGTGAAAATATGCAATCGTTTCAAGGTGCCCTATGTACCGTATTCAACAGGATTCTATGGTCCACGCTCCCACCCTCACGAGGAAAACGAGCTAATCATCGACATGAAGAGGATGAAAGACTGTGAATTCGATGATGCTCACTTTTATGCGACCATCCAGCCAGGTGTCGTTTTCGCACCCTTCCAGGAGGAATGCATGAAACGTGGCGCTTACACGGTTGTCGGCGGCGGCGGCGCCCAGTGTTCTGTAATAGCCAACCTCATTAGTGACGGGTGGTCCCCGTTAAGCTTGAGGATAAGCCTGCCGATGCGGCGGATCCTAGGGCTTGAGCTGGTACTCCCGGATGGTGAAATTGTCCTTTTGGGTTCGTTGGCCGTAGGTGATGATGGTTTTTGGGGTGAAGGGATAGGTCCTGACCTGCGGGGCATTTTGAGAGGTTACACCGGTGTGCTGGGTTGTTTGGGGATTGTTACCAAAATGGCCGTTAAGGTCCTGCCCTTCCAGGAAGAGAGATTGGTTCCGGAGGGGATCTCGCCCAATACCGCACTGACCCTGCCGGAAAAACGGGTCAAATGGATTAATTACCAGGTGCCCAGTAAAGAAGCAGAGAGCAAGGGCATGTATGAAATAGGCAAGGCCATGGTCGGCGGCGCGGTTACCAAGGTGCCGGTGTTCTGGCGGGCTATTGCCAAGGCGGAAGACAAGGAAGAATTCTGGGAAATATGGGATAAAGAGTCGCCAGAAACAGTTAAGAATTTCCACCTGGTACGTGTATTGATTATTGGTTTCACCTCGGAAGATGATCTGGTATATCAAGAAAACGTACTGAATGATATTTTTGTTGAAGAATTAGGCGGTAAAAAACGGCGCACCAAGCCCTCAGACGAGTCATGGATCAAGAACGCCGATTCGGCGGGTATGTGGCTCATGTGTGGATCATATGTTTCAGTTGACTACATTCAGGAGTCCATCCCCCACGCTGAAGACCACGGTCCATCTTACGCGGAGTTGAAAGCAAAGTATACGCCGCCCCTGATGCCGGATCATGGTGACCCGGGCTGGACCATGGTTTGCGAGGGCGGCCACATGGGCTACTCAGAGTATCTGATTTATTGGGATCAGCGCGAGGATACCCACCCCGTGGATCAATTCTACGTGGAAACATCTAAAATGAATATCAAACATGGATACTACACGTCATTACTGGGCTCTCACCAGCCTCTCTATTTAACCGGGCCACAATTAGGACCGAATTACCACGAATGGATGCTGAAAATCAAGGCCGAATTTGACCCGCAATGGGTATGCCACCCGCCAACTCCCCTTGGCACCGACACGTTTGTAGAGCGGTCGCCTTGGATGATGGAAATTAAGGATTGGGAAACACCAAAATATCCTGAAGAATGGCCAAATAAAAAAGTAGCAGGGATTAACTGGTAAATTTAATGCTGCTCGCAATATAGTAAGTGATTTCCAGGTATGACTGTGGGTAAGCAAAAAATGCCCTCAGTCATACTTGGAATACCACAAATGTACATCCATAATGAGAGGAGACAGGAAATTGCAACCATTTCCCTGGTGGACAGAAGAGCAAATAGCATTTGCTAAAGAGGTAAGGGAATTTGTAAAAGAAGTAGCTCCGATGGACGCAGCAACTAGATGGACGAGAGAATTCCCCTATGAAATATATAAAAAGATCGGTGAAAAAGGATTTATGGGCGCTGCCATTCCCAAAGAGTATGGTGGATTAGGACTAGGTGCTACAGGCGCCTGCATCCTGGCAGAAGAAATGCATACCGTGATGCCGGGTATCGGCAGGATCGTGGTGGGCAACATGAACGGTGGTGTGCGGCAGATTGTTGAGGCCGGCACGGAAGAGCAAAAGAGAAAGTACTTACCGGCTATCGCCAGTGGCGAAATCGGAGCTGTGGTTATCACTGAAATGACTGCAGGTACTGATGCTGCCGGATTGACCTTAACCGCGAAAAAAGAAGGAAGCAATTACATTCTTAACGGCAAAAAACGCTTCATCGTTGCGGCCGGTGTAGCTGAACGTTATTTTGTGTATGCCAGAACCAGCGACGATCCGGTTGATTTTAAAAAGCGTAAGCATGTTACTGCATTTTTGCTTAAAAAAGGCACACCAGGTTTTACATGTGAAAAATTGAATGAGATTCTGGCGTTTGAGAACGTCCAGAACGGCTCTCTTGACTTTCAAGATGTGGTCATCCCCGAGTCCGACAGGGTTGGTGAAGAGGGTGAAGGCTGGAAGATTATGATGGCAGGACTGAACTTTGAAAGAACAGTCATTGCCTCCGGTACCATCGGCTGGCAGCGTCTATTGTTAAACAACGCTGTTCCTTATTCGCAACGGCGGGTCCAATTCGGTAAGGCTACTTCTGATATCCCTGCTAACCAGGACAAGATTGCGGACCTGGTGATCAGGTTGAAGATTTCAAGGATTGCAGTGTATTACACAGCTTGGCTTTGGGACAGAGAGGAAGATGTCTCTATCGAAGCCAGTGCTATTAAGGCCTATGGTGCTGAGATCACCCTGGAGTCGGCTAAACAGGCTACTCAGATAATGGGCGGCGATGGCGTGAACCGTTTCTATCCGGTTCAAAACATTTATGAAGTTGCCAAGACTGAGCATGTTGCCGGTGGTACGGTGGAAGCCTGCAGAATGGTCATTTTCAGGAATTGCCTGAAGATGATGAAGGAAGATATCCAGATGCCGCGCCGGGTTATCGATGAAAAACTGGGTGTACCGGTGCCAGCAGTGGGATCTGTTGCTAATAAATTAGCTGTGAGCGAGGAAAATCTCCTGGCCGTTTTGGCTGAAGACTATAGAATTAACCCGGGTCTGCACATGACATTGGAAGACATTAAGGAATATGTTGATACTGATGATGTAGCCCTGGAAAAAGCAATCGTAGGACTTGAAGGTAAAGGTGACGTAATGGTTCTGCGGAATAAGAAGGGCATCCAACTCGTCAAAGCTACCTATGATGGTCTGAACAAAGCGAATCCGAAGGAATACTACAGATGGTTCCCGACTTGGGCAACTGAAGATAGAATATTCTAAAAGCGTAAAAGACCGTATTAGGTGTAAACGCAATTAGCTGAGTATCATTCTTCTGTGAGGACAGGGCATTCTGAGGTGGAAAGATATTAATTAGTAACTACACTACTTATAGACTTTAATAAGAGAATTATTTTGGGTGTACTACTATAGACTAAAACAATGTTAGCTAGAATAGTTAATTTACTCAGTATGCAATCAACAAACAGTCTATGTTGTTTATAAGAGGATAGGCTAGGGCCGTATTTCTTGCATGCTGGTTTTGAAACCTTTGATGATCAGATACCTGGGGGGGAGCCAACTGTTTAGTAAAAAGTCTCCCCTGAAATCGAGTCAGATTTAATGGGGATGTCAAGGAAAACAGCGGTAGAGAGATTTCTACAATAGGAATTAAAGAAAGATGTTATCGATGAGTAGCTGAGAGGATAAGAAGGAGGTGGCTTAAAGATGTTTATGAATAACTTTGAGTATTTTGCTCCCAAGACACCTGGCGAAGCATTTGAATTAGTGGGTCGTCTGGGAAACAAGGCCAAGATCCTTGCCGGTGGCACAGACCTGGTAATACTGATGAAAGACAAAATCGTCAGCCCGGAATACCTCATTGACATCACTAACATTGAAGAGTTTGAAGGTATCAAATATGAGCCGGGTAAAGGTATGGTAATCGGTGCGACCACAAAGAATGCAGAAGTTCAGTATTCTGAAATAGTGAAAGAAAAATACTACGCTCTTGCCCATGCGGCAGGCGAAATTGGTTCATCCCAGGTAAGACATATGGGCACCATAGGCGGTAATAGCTGTAACGCTTCACCATCGGGCGAGACTCCCACACCGCTGGTAGCACTGGGCGCCAAGGTTATTGTAAGTAGCGCAGCCGGGGATAGAGAAATGCCCCTGGAGGACTTCATCACAGGTGTCAGAAGAATCGACCTCAAAGAAGGAGAAATTCTGACCAAATTTGTTTTGCCGGAACCCGCTCCCAAGTCAGCTAGTC
>JAQVOH010000163.1 GCA_028702695.1 Desulfotomaculaceae bacterium | reverse complement strand
AATGCACGGGGATATTACCGTTTACACAACACCAACATGACCGCACTGCACCCATGTGAAAGAGTTTCTTTCGCAAAAAGGTGTCCAGTACAAGGAACTAAATATAGCGACAGATGACCAAGCAAAAAACGAAATGCTTCAAAAAACGGGAAAGTTGGCGGTTCCGACCATAATGGTAGGAGATACAGCTGTGGTCGGGTTTGACCGGGGTAAACTGGAAAAACTGCTTTCGTAGTTACTAAAAAGAGGCCCAACTGATGTTGGGCCTCTTAAAGCGCCAATATTTGCTCCATAATCTCTTTAAACACGGGAGCCGCCGATTTACTGCCGCTTTCACCTTCCTCAACCAGGACCGTAATAATATAGCGAGGTTGTGAAAGCGGGGCGTAACCCGTAAACCAGGCATTTACCAGGTCGCCATTGTTTCCAAGCTGCGCCGAGCCTGTCTTGCCGGCGCTGCCCGTGAGCGGGACAAAAGCCTCCTGTCCGGTGCCCTGCCTGGTAGCTTCCTCCAGGAGTGAGCGCATCACGGCAGCTGTCGCAGGGGACATCGCTCTGACCTCTTCCAGCGGGGCCACCTGCTCACCCTTGCCCGCGCTGTTGCGGATCTCCTTTACCAGGCGAGGCTCACGGTATACTCCGTCCGTAAGGACAGTATTGGTCATGGCTGCTATCTGGACCGGCGTGACCAAAACAGGACCCTGACCCACACTGCAGCCCGCCAGGTTATAAGGAGCCGCTATAAGGTTTAAATCCTGGCGGGGGTCGGCTGGTACCGGGTAACCGGCTATGGCCTGGTTATCCAAGCCCATGCGCCTGGCATACTCGATCATTTTGCTTGCTCCTAATTCCAAACCAACCCTGGCAAAGACCGGATTGCAGGACTCAGCAAAAGCCTGCCTGAAATCAAGTTCCCCATGACCAAACTGGTTCCAACAGGGCACCAACTGGTCATTTTCCCCACTACAAAAAAATATCCTATCAGGGCTGACAAGCCCTTCCTCAAGTGCGGCAGCTGCCACTACAACCTTAAAAATGGAACCCGGTTGGTACAGAGCAGTACAGTGGTCAAAATAACTTTCACTGACGTCAGAGCCGGCATTGTCCTCAGGGCGCTCAGGGTTGAAGCCCGGGCGGCTGGCCAGGGCCAGAAGATCACCTGAACCGGCTTCCATCACCACCACCGCTCCTTGCTCAACTTTCCTGTCCATTACGTCCTCTACAATATTTTGGATTCGGGCGTCCAAAGTAAGCACCAGGTCCTGCCGGCCGCTGTCGCTAACTCTTTCATCAACTATAAACTCCGGCCCGCCCAAAAGGCTGCCCCGGGCATCGGTAAATACCCTGACCGATTTCTGCGGCCAGATACCTTTTAAGGCTTCTTCATAATATTTCTCCAGCCCGGCTTTGCCGACCAGGTCCCCGAAATGATACAATTTGTCATTACAGGCTGAAAGCTCCTGAAATTCCTGCCAGGAAGAAATCTTCCCCAGGTGACCGATGACTTGAGCAGCCAGCTGGTTGTCACCATAGCGAAACTTCACCGGAAGAACCATAACGCCTGTCCAGCCCTTGCTTTGTATGGCCAGGGACTGCGCAGGCGTAGGAGCAAAGGGGAGAGTAGCAGGTTCTCCTTCAAGATAACTCGCGGCAAGTAAGGCGTCTATCCCTAGAATTTCAGCCAGACCGCGCGAAACCTCAGCGCTATCGTCAATAGCCAGCGGAAAAACGATGATCCTGTTTTCTTCTTTTGTACCCGTTAAAGGCACTAAATTCCGGTCCAAAATGTCGCCTCTGGCTGCTTCCTCCAAGGGAACCCAGCGACTCACCTGTTCCAGGGTCAGAGCGGCATACTGGTCCCCCTGCCTGACCTGGACATACCATAGCCGCCCCGTTAACCCTAATAAACACACCATGAACAGGGCAAAAATATGAACCAGCCGCTTCTGACTTAAGATTACCACAATCTTCTTTCCCTTCCTACTTCAGGGCACTTGGCAGTAGCATGGCCGGTTATGAATAATTTTATACTATTTTCCTGATTATGGAGTAAGGCGGAACGGGTCTGTCAAAGGGAACCTGGACCAGCTGCCGGGGATGAGGGGCCGCCTCAACCAGCCGGCCTGCATCGTCTATTATCTTTGCTACTTTTTGGATAAAGTCACTCCCCCCCGGAACCAGTACCTCCAACAGGTCTCCCACCGCAAACCGGTTCCTCTGCTCCACCAGAGCCAGTCCCGTGCCAGGTTCGTAACCCCTGACCAGGCCTGCGAATGTATGGCTCCTCTGATAAATGCCTGTCCCGTAATGCTGGCCGGAGGCGCCAGGGCTGCCAAACATAAAGCCCGTAGTGTAATTGCGATGGCTAACCTTGCCGATAGCCTCCAACCAGGCCGGTTCAAAACGGTAGCTGGGCGGGTCCTTCTTGTAGGCGTCCAGGGCCGCACGGTAAGCCTTCACCACACCTGCCACGTAATTGGCGCTTTTCATCCGGCCTTCTATTTTAAAGCTCTTGACTCCGGCTCCGACCAGTTCAGGGATATGCTCAAGCAGGCAGAGGTCTCGCGAGCTTAAGATATAGGTGCCCCTGGCGTCCTCCTCAACGGGGAAATATTCGCCAGGCCTTTTTTCCTCCTGCAGCGCATACTGCCAGCGGCAGGATTGAGCACAATCGCCGCGGTTGGCGTCCCTGCCGGTGAGGTAATTACTGAGCAGGCAGCGGCCGGAATAAGCCATACACATGGCGCCGTGGACAAATACCTCCAGATCAATTTGCACTCGTTGGCTGATTTCCTTAATCTCAGCTAGGGAGAGCTCACGGGCCAGAACAATGCGGGATACACCCAATCCCGACCAAAACCTGGCGCTAGCCCAGTTGGTGGTATTGGCCTGGGTGCTCAGGTGAACCGGCAGATTAGGATACAATGTCCTGGTTAGATCCACGAACCCCGGGTCGGACATAATTACACCGTCCACCCCTGCTTCCACAATGGAAGCCAGGTAATCGGGAATAAGCTCTAAGTCCGGGTTATGGGCAAATATGTTTACCGTCACGTAAACTCTGGCGCCATATGTATGCGCAAATTGTACCCCTTCGACCAGTTCATCGTGCTCAAAATTACCGGCGCCCGCCCGCAAACCAAAATGCCGCCCACCGAGGTAGACGGCATCGGCGCCATAAAGAATGGCAATTTTTAACTTTTCCAAATCACCCGCCGGGGCTAATAGTTCCGTCACTGCTGGTACATCTCCTTATTGACATTATGCTGCGCCAGAGTAGTGGCAAAAGCGTGAGAACCATCCGGTTTAGCTACATAATAGAGATAATCCGTGTCTGCCGGGTTAACGGCCGCCAGGAGTGAGGCTCTGCCGGGCATGGCGATGGGGCCCGGTGGGAGTCCATAATTTCTGTAGGTGTTGTACGGCGAATCAACTTCCAGGTCCTTATAGTAAATTTCAGGCTTGTTCTCGCCCAGCGCATACTGGATGGTGGCGTCTATCTGGAGAGGCATCGAAATATTTAGCCGGTTATAAATAACCCCGGCGATTAGTGGCCTTTCTTCATCGGCCTTGGCTTCCCTTTCTACCAGGGAAGCGATGGTGACAGCCTGATGCAGGGATATCCCGTTTTCTTCAGCTAAAGCCTCAAATCCTAGTTCCGCCATCTCCCGGTCAAAACGCTTTAACATGGTTTCAACGATGATGCTTTCACTTTCGCCAATGTTGAAGCTATAGGTATCGGGGAAAAGATAGCCCTCCAGGCGTTTTTCGCCTTCAGG
>JAQVOH010000061.1 GCA_028702695.1 Desulfotomaculaceae bacterium | reverse complement strand
CACGGTCGGTGCATTTGTGTTGTTTTAACTGGTCACGAACAAAATCCGTGGCGCTTTCTATATTTGCTATTTCCAGCCTGAAATCTCTTTTGCCATTCATTTATACGTTGCACATCCTTACTATATATAGGTGAAAAAGGCGGTGTCTACCTTATGACTTGATGATATTTTTCTTTTTCGACTTTAAATTTAACATATCCTGCATTACAAGCTAAAATACTCCACCAGCACTACCCCTGGCTCCATCCCGTCTCTCCTTTAAATACAGCAACAAACAAAAAACGGCAGCTACAAGAGCTGCCTTAATGATTATCCCGAAAACTTTCCGGCTGGGTACTTTCCTACTTGAGCGGGAAGCATACCGAGAAGGTGGTCCCCGCTGCTTCACTGCTCTCCACCGAGATCCTCCCCCGATGGTTCTCCACAATGGCCTTGGCTATGGCCAGGCCCAGCCCATAGCCCCCCTGTTCACGGGACCTGGAGCTATCAGAGCGGTAGAACCGCTCAAAAATGTGTTCCAGATGCTCTGATGAGATGGGGGCGCCGGTATTTGTGACCGACAGACAGACAGATTCTGGCAGGCGTTTTAGGGTCAGTGTGACTGTTCCACCTTTCCCAGCATACTTGCAGGAATTGTCCAGCAGGATTACTGCCAGTTGTTTGAGTTGTCCCTCATCCCCGATCAGGGTGATGTCAGGGGCAATTTCGCTGTTGCTGATGATGCCCTGTTCATAGGCGACCGACTCGAAGGGAAGGAAGCAGCTCCAGACTAGATCGCTGAAATTCATGCTTGTTTGCAGCACCGGTGACTGGGCGGCATCGGATTTGGCCAGGAAGAGCAGGTCTTCCACCAGCTTTTTCATCCGATTGGCTTCCGCCTGAGTGTACTCCACCCATTTGGAGTGCTGATCAATGGTGTCCTGCCGGTGAGCCAACAGAATTCCGGTGTTTGCCAGGATCACTGTCAGGGGAGTTTTCAGCTCATGGGATGCATCGGCCACAAACTGCCGCTGCTGTTCCCAGGCCTTTTCCACCGGGTTTAAGGCCCAGCCGGACAGGAACAGGCTGACCAGGAAGAACGCAGCTAATCCTCCCGCTCCAACCAGCAGCAGCGTAATCAGCAGGTTAGTTATGGCGTCCAGCTCCCGTGTCATATCGGCAAAAGCAATCCGGGCGCCTTCTGGAGTCTGTTTCAGGAGAAATCGAAGCCGCTGATCATACAGGATTCCCTCCTGGCTTCCTGAGGCCAGAGCCCGTTTGGACACTTCAGCAATCATATCATCAGATACGATCACGTTTTCCCGGGCGGCAGAAATGAGCTGCCCCTGATCATCCAACAGCACACCGAAAACCGGCAGCATCGGCATCGCTTTCTTCGGGGGCCTGTTGCCGATTTCCACTGTGGGCGGGGCCATGCCGATGTCGCTGTTGATGACACGCTGCATAACATCGTAACTTTCTGCCTTCGTCTGTTGATAGCTAAAAATACAGATGGATGCAAAAACAATGATCAGCACCAGACTGACCAATGTCATGTTAATGAATATGAATTTCCTTCGCAGTTTCCGGATCATGGCTCCACTGCCTCCAACCTGTAACCCACCTTGCGAACCGTACTAATATTGACTTTGGAGCCCAGAAAAAAGAACTTTTTACGAAGAAAAGAAATATAGGCCTCCACATTATTGTACTCGGCACCGGACTCCATGCCCCAGACCTTGATGATCATGTCTTCCTTGGGAAACACCAGCTTCGGATTGGACATCAGGAGCTTTAGCACCTGATACTCCTTAAAGCCCAGGTGAACCGATTTGTGACCGCAGCTCAGGCTGTAGGTGGACAGATTGAGTGTCAGATCGGCAAAGGACAGCTCTTCCAGCACCACATCCCCCTGCCTCCTGGAAAGGGCTCGGATACGTGCCAGAAGCTCCTCGGCTGAAAAGGGCTTGGTCATGTAATCGTCCGCCCCGCAGTCAAGGCCTGCTACCTTGTCCGTGATTTCATCCTTAGCCGTGAGCAAAAGCACTGGGGTGGTGTTTTTATTGGCCCGAAGCGCTCGAACCACCTCAAAACCGCTTCGTTTCGGCAACATGACATCCAGCACGATCACATCATACAGGCCGCTCATGGCATAGTCCAGCCCAGCCCAGCCGTCATGCACAATGTCAACGGTATACTTCTGTTCGGCCATGATCTGACCCAACGCTTCCGCTAGACGGATCTCATCTTCCACAACCAAAATATGCATGAGCGTCCTTCCTTTCCTGATGGGTTTCATCCTTAACGTATCATACCACAGCCTTAGAAACGTTTGAAATTTCAATACCAGGCCAGACAAACACTTCCTTATATTTTACTGTAGCAAGAAAGTCTGAAATTAGTCTGAAGCCGTTTTTCAGGGTAGTTTCAGTGTAGGGCTGTATGATAAAGTCATCAGCCAAGCACCAAACGGAAGGAGACGTCCCCTATGACAAAGTACCAGGATGTATTCAAGCGGATTGAAAAAAAATACCTAATTAGTGCACAGCAACATCAGGCTCTGATGCTGCAGCTGCAGGGATATATGACTCAGGACCAGCACGGTCTACATACTATCTGCAATCTGTATTTTGATACCGAAAGCTATGAACTGATCCGCCACTCCATTGAAAAGCCTGTTTATAAGGAAAAGCTTCGACTGCGCAGCTACGGTGTGCCTAAGTCCAGTGACACCGTGTTCCTGGAGCTTAAAAAGAAACTCAAGGGCGTCGTATATAAGCGGCGTATACCTCTTTCACTGGAGGAAGCCCAGCGGTATCTCCTGCATCACGAGCAGCCCCGCAAGCAAAGCCAGATCCTGCACGAAATCGACTGGTTCCTGAAGCGATATCAGCCTGTTCCAAAGATTTATATCGCCTATGACCGAATGGCCTTCTTTGGCAACGAAGATGCAAGCTTACGCATCACCTTCGACCAGAACATTTTGTTTCGGGAATCTATCCTGGAGCTGTCAAAGGGCAATTGGGGGAAACCACTGTTGAAGTCGGGGAATGTCCTGATGGAGATCAAAATCCCCGGAGCCATGCCCCTATGGCTGAGCCGGATCCTGACCGGGCTGGAGATTTACCCGAACTCGTTTTCCAAATACGGTAATATTTATAAGTATCACCTGCTACCACAGGTGTTTCCCAAAGGAGGAATTATCTGTGCTTGATAGTCTCATGGCCCTCACAACATCCGCCGCTGTTTCCCTGGAGACCCTGCTAATTTGCACCCTGGCTTCCCTGGTGTTGGGGCTCGGCGTTGCCGGTGTCTACATGTACCGGAATAATTACACTAAAAACTTTGTGGTGACCCTGGCTCTACTGCCGGCTATGGTCCAGCTGGTGATCATGATGGTGAACGGCAACCTGGGAGCCGGCGTGGCCGTGATGGGCGCCTTCAGCCTGGTCCGTTTCCGCTCCATTCCCGGCAGTTCCAGGGAGATCGGCAGCCTCTTTTTCGCGATGGCCGTCGGCCTCGCCACCGGCATGGGATACCTGGCAGTCGCAGGCCTCTTCCTGCTCATCGTTGGCCTCATGACGATGCTCTTAAACACCATTAGCTTTGGAGAGCAGAACACAACCGAAAAGGAACTGAAAATCACCCTCCCGGAAAACCTGGATTATACAGGGCTCTTTGATGACCTCTTCAGCAAGTACACACAAAAATCAGAGCTGATCCGGGTTAAGACCACCAATATGGGCAGTCTGTACGAGCTGCGCTACCATATTGTCCTGATTGGTACCGACATTGAAAAGAGCTTCCTGGACGAGCTTCGCTGCCGCAACGGAAACCTGAATATCTCTATCGGTCGGGTATCAACCAAAAGTAATGAATTATAAAAGGATGAGAGGAGAATTGCATCATGCCTAATAAGAATCAGAAATTCGTAGCCCTGCTGGTGGCAGCCCTGGTAGCGATAACCGGATTTACCGGCTGCAGTTCCGACACCGGTGCGGCAACCAACACCGCAGGCGCCAATGGGACTTCAACGGAAATCGCCGCCATCGCAGTGGAATACAGCAGTGAGGATCTGGACAGCACCTGGGATCCTGCCACTGCCACCACTATCACCCTGCAAGGAAGTTCTATTGAAGTAGCAGGCTCCGGGGCTGCCTCGGAAGGCAGCAAGCTCACCATCACTGCTGCCGGTACCTATGTGCTGGGCGGTACCCTGACTGATGGACAGATCGTTGTGGATGCCAAAAAGGACGATCTGGTACGGCTGGTACTAAACGGAGCATCCATCAGCTGCTCAGACAACGCAGCCATTTACGCTAAACAGGCGAAAAAGACCATCCTGACCCTGGCTGAAGGCTCCAGCAACACGGTGCAGGACGGAACGGCCTACACCTTAGCCGAGGGGGAAGACGAGCCGGATGCGGCCATTTTCAGCCAGGACGACCTGACCATCAACGGCACGGGCTCGCTAACCTTAAGAGGTCAATTCAAGCACGGGATCGCCACGAAGGATGACCTGGTCATCACCGGCGGCGGCATCAACGTTATCGCAGCCGGCGACGGGCTGCGGGGCAGGGATTCCATTGCCGTCAATGGCGGCGCCATTACTGTCGAGGCCGGCGGCGACGGGCTCCAGGCGAATAATGACGAAGCTGCGGATAAAGGCTGGATATCTCTGGACAGCGGGGTTTTCAACATCATTGCAGGTAATGACGGCATCCAAGCAGAAACGCTGTTGCAGGTCACAAACGGGAAGGTCAGCCTGACGACCGGTGGCGGCAGCGTCAATGCAAGCACCGACCTAAGCGGCGCTCCCCGTTCCGAGTGGGGCAAGCGGGAAACTGCGGCTATAGCTACTTCCGCCGAAGAAGACACGGTTTCCGCCAAAGGCCTCAAGGCAGGCGCCGGCATCCTCATCAGCGGCGGCGTAATAGCCATTGACTCCTCTGATGATGCGCTCCACTCCAACGGTGAGATTCTGATCAAGGCGGGCGAACTTGAGATAGCCTCCGGGGACGACGGGATCCATGCCGACTCCGCCCTGACGGTCGACGGCGGCGCCATCCTCATCACCCAAAGCTATGAAGGGTTAGAGAGCGCGTCCATCAGCATCAATAGCGGGACGGTTCGCTTGACTGCGAAAGACGACGGGTTCAACGCCGCCGGCGGCAACGACGGCTCTTCCCAGGGCGGCAGACCTGGAGAAAATAGCTTTAAAAGCGATAGTCCTTATTTCATCCGCATCACCGGGGGTTATATCGCTATCGACGCAGGCGGTGACGGCATTGACTCTAACGGAGCTCTTTATTTCAACGGCGGTACCGTGCTGGTAAGCGGGCCCACCAATAACGGCAATGGTCCCATGGATTACAACGGCGAGTGTGAGGTTACAGGCGGAACTTTAGCCATAGCCGGCAGCTCCGGCATGGCCCAGGCCCCCGGCGAGGCCTCCTCACAGAATTCCATAACTGTCTATTATACCAAGACGCAGGAAGCCGGAACCCTCGTCACCTTGACAGATGAAAGCGGAAAAACCATCCTGGCCTTTGCGCCCGCTAAAACATATCAGTCCATCGTGCTCAGCACTCCTGAGCTGGAACAGGGAAAAACCTATACTCTGAGCTCCGGCGGTACTTGCAGCGGCCAACTTAGCGATGGGCTGTATACCGGCGGCGCCTGTTCCGGAGGCACCAAACTGACCGACGTTACCATCTCCGGCACGGTCACCCGCATCGCTGACGACGGTTCTGAAGTCAGCGGCGGTATGGGCAGTATGGGTGGTCAAGGGGGACCGGGCGGACGCCAGGCTACGACCAATAACCAGGCACCGCCCGATAACCTGATGCCTTCCGACAACAAACAGCCACCCACTCGATGAATCACCTGCTTTCACAGCGAAAAGCGCCGGCTCCCCGGCGCTTTTCCAATGTCAGTTCAGTATTGATTAAACTTTCTCCTTCGGATTCTTATCTTCACAAGGCACTGCGGTCTGACATTTGCCGCATCCATATCTAGGCTTATATCGCTCAAGCACTTCATCAAGAAAATGCAAACAGATTCCATTATCCTTACCGTTTTCATTTATGGCTCGAGGCGGGCAGCGGTCAATACAAGCACCGCATTTGGTGCAATATTCATCCACCTCTTTGTACAAACGCTTTGTCGGTGCCGATGCAAAGTCCACGATCACGCTGCCAAAGCGACCGGCAGATCCCAAACTCGTAATCATCGAACGATTCAAACTGAACGTACCGAGGCCGGCAATGAACGCGACGTGGCGTTCCGACCAATTACTCCTTCGATTGACAACCGCCAAGCGCTTATCAATCGAAGGAGCTATTGCGCGGCCTCCCGCCCTTTCAATCATTTCCACAACAAAACCGCATAGAGCATTATTAAACATTTCACCTTCGTAACGCCCGTAAAGCCACTCGGCAGAAGGAAAACCCTCAGAGCAATTTGACCGGCGAATACGTTGAGTGTAGGGCAAAAAGTAAGAAATAACCGATTTAGCCCCAACCAACCATTCTTGTGGAGACAGATGTTGGGACCCAACCACCTCCGGTTCCTTAAGTTTTTCCCAAAGCGCATCATGAGCGCCAGCCACAGCAACCAAAGGTTGATCATACATACGCATCATTTCAAGCTCATTTACGATATTCTGCGGACTGTTCAAAACAAAATCGTCAATCTTCTCTTTTATTGTGTGTAAAAGCAATGTTGTCACCCCGGTTCCCTCCTGATGTTTAGTTTCATCGAACTTTTCTCATATATGTATACACATGTATATTATCAAAAAAAATTACTGCACTATTTGTGCAACATCTTTTAGCGTTTTTAAAAAATCATGATAACGTTCGGAACCCAATCCTTGCTCAATTCGCGATTGGGCTTGTTCCCACAATGGCTTAGCCTCCACAAGTTTTCTTGCACCGTTCTCCGTTATTGAGATAGACTTTTTCCTTGCATCATCATCTTCTTTTGTCATATTAATATATCCCTGCTTCCTCAATATTTCAATATTGCGTGTTACCGTGGTTTGGTCCATGAGCAATATTGCTCCAAGTTCGCCGACCGAAATATTGCCATGTAATGAAATATTGAGGAGTAACGAAAATTGGGTGATGCGTAAACCACTTGGCTGCAGAAGCTGATCATAAAACTGCGTGATACTCCGCGTTGTCCTTCTTAAATTGCCGCAAGCGCAGCGTCGCATGCCGTATAGATCCGAACGAGACATTATTAACACTCCAAAATAATATATGTATATGCATATGTTATTTCATTGAGGTACGGCTTGTCAAGAATGAGCACCGTACCCAAAATATATCCAGGATATAGGTGTTTCTAGAAGCTTATGCTGTATATTTTTGATTAAAAAGCTATAATCTTGTATTCTTTAAGCAAATCTATCACTTCGTTAGGAAATGGGGCATAAACAACCAGATCCCCGGCGCAGTAGATGATTTCCACCTCTCTTCTGCTTATATTTTTCAAAACCGCCTGCAACGCAATTTGCAATAAGCGCACCCCCTCCGACCGATAACCCGATGCCTTCCGACAACAAACAGCCCCCTACTCAATGTATCACCTGCTTCCACAGCGAAAAGCGCCGAATCCCGGCATTTTAGTGAATGATAGTGTTGCTAAAATAGAACCCATTCCAAATAGATAAACGTCTTTTCTTGTTAGTTTTTCTTCAGCATTCCGCAGTATGACATCTCCAATAGTCGTTTCTCCATAAAAGATGGATACCTTCTCGGTATCCATCTTTTATGGAGAAATGACAAGTATCTGGAAATAGTTTGATAATAATTAATCAGATTTATAACAAATCTTATGTCATTCATAAATATTGTTTATATCAATAAGATTTTAATAAAAATAATTCGATTAGCAGGAAAATTTTTTATGTGATATTTTTAATGTGATAATATTCGCTTATCAGTTTGATATTCGTAGTTTATAGCATAATACAGAGGTAGCTGTAAATCTATGATAAAAATAGCATTTACAGGAAGGGCGGTATTGGGAAATCCACCATTACCAGCTTTTTTTCGGTTGCCATTTCCAATTTGGGGTATAAAGTGATGCAAATTGGCTGCGATCCTAAAGCGGATTCCTCCATTAACCTTTTATACGGAAAAAGTATTGTTTCCGTCATGTCCTATTTAAAAGACCATGATGGGGATACCCCACCTTAGATGAAATCGTCACAGAAGGATTTAACGGCGTACTATGTGTGGAGGCCGGCGGTCCGACTCCGGGTTTGGGATGTGCAGGCACAATATCATCACAGGGCAGAATGAGGGAGAAATTGACTTGTATGATAAAATTTTAGGCGGCCTTTTAGGTGGCGCTGTGGGCGATGCTATGGGTGCTGCAACGGAAGCCCGTACTACGGAGCAAATCATTCAAATCTTCGGCCATGAAGTAACCGATTTTGAAAAACCGCCTGCCGATGCCATAGGCGCCGGTAACGAGCGGGGGCAATTGACGGATGATTTTAGTTGCGCCTATTTTATTGCCAGCCATATTATTCGGCATCATGGCCTGATAAATCAAGAAATTGTTAAAGCGGCGATCATTGATTGGTCGGAGCATAAGGTGTTTTTTGACCGTTTTGCCGGGCCCACCACACGGCTGGCCATAAAGAAGTTTAATGAAGAAGCGCCGGCAGGTTCCAGTGAGATAGAAGTTCTGCCCTTACAGGCTACCAATGGCGCCAGTATGAGAATATCTCCCATTGGTTTATTTAATCCCGGCAATTTGGACCGGGCCATTGACGATGCTGTGACCACAACTTTACCTACCCATGATAATCATCTTGCAATATCCGGGGCCTGTGCTGTTGCTTGTGCGGTGAGCCGGGCCATGCTGCCTGACGCGGATGTGTATCAAGTGGTACAGGCGGGATTTTATGGGGCCAAGGAAGGGGAACGCATCGGCCGGGAAGTGGGTAGGATTGCAGCCGGACCTTCTGTTGTGCGCCGTATGGAGATGGCTGTTTCCATTGGTTTAGGACATGGGACTCCCAGAGAAAAAATGTCTGAGATAGCCGATAGGGTTGGCAGCGGTTTACACGTTTCAGAAGCGGTACCGGCTGCTTTTGGCCTTTTTGTTGCCAATGGAGGGGATGCTATGGCTTCCATCATCGGCGGGGTCAATATTGGTTACGACACCGATACGGTAGCAACCATGGTAGGCGCTATAGCTGGTACTATGCAGGGCGCCGGGGCTTTCCCCTGTCATTATCGGGCTCTCTTAGATGAGGCAAATGACATAGAGCTGGCAAATCTGGCGCGGGGCATCGAGAAAATTGCTAAACAGCGCCAGCTTGCACAGAGGGAAGGAATGCGCCATGTACGATAAAATACAGGGCAGCCTTTTTGGCGCGGCGGTTGGCAGCGCCTTGGGGGCTGCTACGGCAATCCGTTCCATGGAGCAGATCCAAGAAAAATTTCATGGTTTTGTAACTAATTTTTTTCAGCCGCCGGATGATACCTTTGCCAGAGGACAGGAAGCAGGAGCAGTCAGCGGTGATTTTTACCACACCTATCTTTTGGCAAAACACTTGGTGGCGGCGGGTGGACAGGCCTATGAAAAAATAGGGCAAGATGCGCTTTTAGCATGGGCGGAGCAGCCCAAATGGTTTGAGCATTTTGCCGATCCAACCACGCGCAATGTGGTAAAAAAATTAACAAGTTCCATCCTGCCGCCGCGACATCGGCTTTATATGAGCCATTATTTTGCCCTTTCCGCTAATGGTTCTGCCGTGAAAATATTTCCGGTGGGCTTGATGCGCCCGGGGCAAATACAGCAGGCCTTGGCAGATGCCATTGTAGTTACCATGACTGTTTATAATGATGCCTATTCCATATCCGGCGCCTGTGCCATAGCGGCGGCAGTCAGCGAAGCCATGAGGCCTCAGTCCAAACTGTATGATGTGGTACAGGCCGGTCTTTACGGCGCCCGGGAAGGAGAACGCAGAGGCAGGGAAATTGCCAGGCAATATCCGGGGCCATCGGTGTGGAAAAGAATAGAGATGGCCATAGAAATCGGCTTACGGAGCGGCTCTGCACAAAGCAAGATGGCGAAATTGGCCGATTGTATTGGTAGCGGTATTGCCGTAGCCGAAGCTGTACCTGCTGTTTTTGGCCTTTTGGTGGCCAATGGCGGCAATACCATGAATTCCATTTATGGCGGGGTAAATGTCGGCAATGACACCCCTGCCGTAGCAACCATGCTGGGAGCCATTACCGGCGCTTTGCATGGGGTGGATTCGGTGAAGGCTGAATACCGACGGGTTATCATGGAGAAAAATCAGCTGGACATTCCCGGCTTGGCCCGGGATATGCTGGCTTTGATCGAAAAATAAGAGTTCTGCTATAGAGGGAGGCGTTCTGGATGGCAGAAATAGAAAAAAAGCTTTTCCTACAGGTGTGCGACATTAAAAAAAGCTATGGACACGTCGAAGCCTTACGGGGTGTTGATTTAGATGTATATACCAGGGAAATTCTGGCCATTGTCGGGGATAATGGCGCCGGTAAAAGTACGTTAATCAAGACGCTGGCGGGAGTCATTGCACCGGATGGCGGCAAAATTATTGTAGAAGGACAGGCTTATGATAAGCTCAACCCCAGGCAGGCTCTGGATTTGGGCATCTCCACGGTATACCAGGATTTATCCCTGGTGAATTGCCGGGATATTGCCACTAATATTTTTCTAGGACGGGAACCGGTTAAATATAAGCTCTTTGTTGATAAGAAGAAAATGGTGCAGGAAGCCGTAGCCCTTTTTGAGCAATTGAATATCAATATCCCTTCCATTCATGCTCAGGTAGGACAGTTGTCCGGCGGTCAAAGGCAAGGGGTCGCTGTGGCCAGAGCCATTAAATTCGGCGGTAAATTGCTTGTTTTTGATGAGCCCACTGCGGCTATGGGTGTACAGGAAACGGAAGCAGCTTTGTCCCTGATCAGCAGCTTGGGCAAGCAGGGCTATGCGGTGATTATCATCAGCCACAACCTGCATCAAGTTTTTTCCCTGGCCCAGCGGATTTGTGTTATCCGGCAGGGGCGGGTAGTGGATACGGTAGCTACTGCCGATGTCACCCCCAACCAGGTGGTTTCTTTGATTACCGGTGCGGCGCAAGTGCCCGCTTAAATAGGTCGGTATCATTGCAGGAAGGGGAAAGAAATACATAGTGGAAGAAAAAACACTAAAGCATTTTATATCAAAATATTATTCACAGCTATTATTAACTGCTGTTCTTTTAATCCTGGGCATTGTCTTATCTTGTAAAACCCCTTATTTTCTCACCTGGGCAAATTGCTATAATATTTTAGACCAAACCAGCATCGATATTATTCTGGCTTTGGGCATGGTCTTTGTGATTTCATCCGCCGGTATCGATTTATCCATCGGTTCTACGATGGCCTTTAGTGGAATTATTATGGCTTTTGCCATGAAAGCAGGGATACCGGTATGGGGCTCCCTGGCTTTGGGCTTGCCAATCGGTATTTTGATGGGTGCCTGCATCGGTCTTTTGGTTTCCGGTTTGAACTTGAACCCTCTTGTGATCACCCTTGGCTTTATGTCCATTGGCAGAGGTATGGCCTTGATTTTAACCAAATCCTCTCCCATCTTCGGATTTCCTAATGCCTTTAAATTCTTGGGCTCCGGACATATCGGGCCCATTAACTTCCCCATTCTTATGGCATTGATTCTGGTGATTCTCTCCTGTGCTTTATTGAATGTGACGAAATGGGGCTATTACGCCCTGGCTTTGGGGGGCAATGATGAAGCGGTACGGCGTGCCGGTATCTCCGTGTGGAAATACAGAACGTCTATTTACATCTTTTGCGGCCTGATGGCGGCTATTGCCGGGATGATCACCATTGCCCGGTTAAATTGCGCCGACCCTCTGGCGGGTTGGATGGTGGAAACAGATGCCATTGCCGCTGTGGTTTTAGGTGGCGCCAGCTTAAGTGGGGGCAAGGGCAGCATCTTGGGTACGATCTTGGCCTGTCTGGTCTTGGGCACCCTGGATAACGGCTTGATTTTGCTGGCCATTCCTTCCTATTATCAAAAGCTGCTTTGCGGAATCATCATTATCCTTGCTTTGGTATCCACAGAATTGCGCAGCAGAAAAGAGCCCAAAAGCGTTGGCTAAGGAAATGGTGCTATGAACAATAATACGATAATAACCAACAATGAAACCTTGCAGCGGCTGGATAGCGCCGGTCTGGCATCCGGATTCATATGAACATCAGAAAAAGAACTTCTGCCTTTGCCAAAAAAATGCGTTTGATATAAGCCACCGCCGATTTGGAATCACGGCTGCAACTCCAGGTAATGGCAGTCATATTCGCAGAATATGGCTGCTGAAACAGGCTGGAAATTTTGCAGGAGGAATCATTGATGGATAAAAATAAAATCGTGATAGGTCAGGGCGCCACCGCTATGGATATTGTGATTCAATGCCAGGATTTGCCAAAAGAGGACGGTTTTGGGCACATTTATGCAGAAAGAATCACTTCGGGAGGAAGCGGGGCCAATGTTTTAGTGACCATTGCTCAGTTGGGGGCGGCCGCTGCCTTAGTGGCGAAGCTGGGTGAGGATGAATTTGGACAGCAGTTTCGACGCGAATTATTAGCTGATGGAGTGTCCGACCAATATTTGCACGTAAAACCTGGCGGTATCACCATGCACACCTATGTTTTTGTAGCAGAAAAGGGCAAACGCTCTATTCTGGTGAACCGTGGTGACAGCTTTCATACTTTGGCTCCCGAAGAGGTAGATGAAAGCATCTTAGATAATGCTTCCGTACTATTTACCGATGGCTGCCCGGGAGGAATCGCTGTTAAGTTGGCAAAGGCTGCTAATGCCAGAAATATTCCGGTTTATCTCCAAATGGAATGCCTTCCGTCTTTTATGTTATCCAGCTTTTGTACCGCCGGGCAAATTGATGAACTGCTGTCGTACGCGGATATTATTTGCGCCGGCCGTGACGTATATTGCGAATTGGCCGCAAAAGAGGATTATCTCTTTTCCATGCAGGACATCCATGAAAAATATAAACCTGCTTTTGGCGTCATTTGCACCGCCGGTGAAGAGGGGGCCATTTGGCATTCCCGGCAGGGCGCCATATCCTGCGGCGTTTATGACATTGACCCAGTGGACACCACAGGAGCGGGTGATAGTTTCAGTGGCGGTTTGATTTACCATTTCTTTTTGCAAGGCGCCGATAGAAAAGACTCCCTTGCTTTTGCTACTGCCTGTGCCGCGATGAAATGCTTATCGCAGGGGCCCCGCTTGCGGGTTTCCGAAGCGGCGGTAATTGATTTTATGAACAAACATAGGTTGACTAACTCATGAGTAATATTTCAGAAAGAAGGACGAAATAATGAAAAAAAGAAGCTTGTTTTTTATAGGGTTGTTGGTTGTATTATGTCTGTTTGCTTTGACAGGCTGTGGTGGTAATAAACCGGCTGCTACTGATGAAGCTAATATGAAAGAAAATGTGGATGTTTCCAAGCTGGTAAAAAATGATGCCTATACCGACATCGAAAAGAATATTTTAAAAGCACTGGAACCTCTGCCGAATATGGGCGACGGCAAGGTGAAGGTAGGCGTTGTTCTGCCCACCCTGTCCAATCCCTTTTATGTCGCGTCCAAAGCGGGCTATGAGGATGCCGCTAAAACCTTAGGAATTCAGGTTGAAGTAGTATCCGGCGCCAAGGAAGATGACGTGGAAGGACAGTTGAATGCATTCAAAACTCTGCTGAGCAAGGACTTTAATGCCATCGTGATTATTCCGATCAATGGTATGAACTTGATTAGTGGTGTAGTGGAAGCCAACAAAATAGGGGTTCCTATTATTTCCAGCGGCACCACGTTGAATGCAGCTGCTGCCGCCGAAGCAGGAGCTAAAATTGCCGCCCACATGAGCAATAACTTTACCGAGCAAGGCCATTTGGCCGGAGCCTATATTTCTGAAAAAATCAAAGCTAGCGGCGCCCAAACCGCAAAAGTAGCCGTTATTGAAGGCTTGGCTGGCGCATCCCAAGGGGAAGCCCGCCGGGACGGCGCTGTCGCTGCTTTTAAAGAAGCCGGAATGGAAGTTGTTGCAATTCAAACTGGTGATTGGGACCGTCAAAAGGCTTATAATATTGCCAGCAACCTGCTGCAATCCAATCCTGACTTGAGAGGAATTTTCTGTGCCAATGACACTATGGCTTTAGGCGTTGTAGAAGCTCTGAAAGTTGCCGGTAAGAAAGACCAGGTGTTCGTAACCGGTATAGACTTTTTGGACGAAGCCCGCAGTTCCTTAAAAGCTGGTGAATTAAATGCTTCCGTAGCCATGGCTCCTTATATCAAAGGCAAAGGCACCTTGACTCTGGTTTTGAAAGTTTTACAGGGGCATGATATTTCCCAGCAAAATTATTGGAGCCCCATCGCCTTGATCACTCAGGAAAATGTCAATAATTATGACGATTGGAAATAGCTTTCGCCTTATTTACGATATTCTTCGGACTGTTCAAAACAAAATCGTCAATCTTCTCTTTTATAGAGTGTAAAAACAATGTGTCACCCCGGTTCTTTTATTGGCAGGTCTAAAATGTAGTCTCGATAATATCTTCTTTTCTATAATTAAATTTAACAACCCTGCATTACAAGCTAAAAAAGCCACTTTCTCAAGAGTGACTTTGCCTGGTAAAATACTGCATTTATCTAATTCTAAGACTCCCACTTCTATAAGTGGGAGTTCCCTTTTCCGCTTCGGTGGGGGTAGATTCCCCCACCGAAGTCTCGATGTCCAGCTTTAGCTGGACGAGTTCACTATAGTGACACCATCTTTGCTTAATCCACCCCCGTACGAAGCGCCTCAGCAAACTCTTTTGGCAAGCCGGAAAGATCCCCTGCCATCGCCATACTTTCCACATCGTAAGCCACTTTTTGGATGTGCACTTCCACAGTTTCCCCAAATTCAATGATAACGTAAGCAGCTTGAGGATCGCCGTGTTTTGGCTTTCCCACGCTTCCCGCGTTGATTACGTGCTTGCCGGGGTTGAGAACCTTGTGATACGGAACGTGGGTGTGCCCGCAGATAAGCACATCACAGTGAAATATATTCAACAGTTCCATTAGATACTCAGGTTTGGCTCCTTCGTAAAGATACTCATTTAACTGCAGCGGACTACCGTGTACTATCATTACTTCAAACTTCCCCGCCCGGAAACAAACCTCCACCGGCAGATTACGGAGAAATTCCTTGTT
>JAQVOH010000162.1 GCA_028702695.1 Desulfotomaculaceae bacterium | reverse complement strand
AAGGGCAATTTGCTGATTTTTATAGAGAATAGCTTCGCGGGTGAGTTGGCAATGGAGAACGGCTTGCCGCAAAGCCTTCGGGAGGGTCATGGCTTTGGGGTTAAAAGCATGGCCATGATTGCTGAAAGGTATAACGGCTACTGCTCCTTTGAGGCCAAGAGTGAGATATTTACCCTGAGGATTGTGCTGCCGCTGTGATGTTGGTCCGGTTAAACAGCGACGTCATGCATGTTGAAGAAACACAAAAAGACTACCCCAAAATGCACAACCTTATCTAATGTCAAACAATATGCACAAACCAATGACCCGGCGCTGCAGCTTAAGCTGAAGGAATATCTGCTGGCCAAGCGGCAACAGGCTGATGAATTGGCCGGAGAGCCGGGTGACAGTTTGGAAAGTGCCCGGGCGCGGTATAGGATTAGCGAATACTTTGATTAACTAAAAAACTATAACAACCGATTAGGTGTTTTTGCGGGCTTGTCTTTGTAGGGCCCCTTGCAAAAGAAGAAAACAACGTATATACTTTATATAGAATATGTATATACAGAAGAAGGTGAAAAACATAGAGACTAAATTGACGCCCATTAGATTTCCTGCTAATCTATTAGCCGAAATTGACAAGTATATAGAAGATGGCAATAGAAGTAAGTTTATCATTAATGCTGCCCGAAAAGAACTTTACAGGCTAAAACAAAGGAAAGCTATCCACAATGTAGCGGGTATTTTTGACGAGAAGGATTATCCTGAACTAAAAACAGCTGAAGACACTTCCAACTGGGTAAGAAAAATAAGAGAGGAATCTGAAGCCAGGAGGAGTGAGCTCTTTGGCGAAAAGTAACGGTTTTCTTTTGGATACAACGATCCTGATAGATTTGTTTCGAGGTCGCCAGGAGGCAATAGTTTTTCTGGACAAATTATCACAGGAAGGCACTCTTTTTGTTTGCGCCGTAGTAGTGTCAGAAATATTTTCAGGTGTACGTCCTGCGGAACTGTCGAAGGTTGAAGAGTTTCTTGAGGCAATGGGTTACATTCAAATAGATTACAGGACTGCAAAAAGCGCTGGCCTGTACAAGCGGGATTTTCAGAAAAAGGGAATAAGCCTCAGTATCTCTGACACACTTATAGCCGCAACTGCTGTAGATCATTTTCTTACCCTGGTTACGAAAAATGTAAGGCATTTTCCAATGGAAGAGTTAAGTGTTATTGAACACTAAAAATATAGGACTTTTAGACTAGGGCGTAATTTTGCCGGCTCTGGCAGGTGGGAAGACCGGCAGAGTATTTAACGGAGCCGAAGGGATCGAGTTTGTTGCATTTCAGAATATGGAGAGGAATTATATGGATGACTACATTCCCGCTGGGAATAACCACCGTAAATAACACTGCCGGAAAAATGCCAGGGTTCATCTGCATTTCACTCGAAAGACGGCGCTAAAACGAGGGCAGCACATGACATATGCCGCCCTCGTGTTTTCCGATTTATCAATGTTTGCACTAATCATTATGCAAACAAATGTCCCCTTTATCAAGCTTTAAATGAAATTTACAAGAATACGCACCTCTGTTTTTATTGTGTTCATATAAAGTTCTAAGGTTTTAGAAAATTTTCACAGGTGTGGTTATGTTCCCTCAGACTAATGTTTTCTGGGGGATATTTTTATCATAGCAGAGGAGGAAGCAATGAACGTAATAGAAGGGTGGAATATGTATTTAGATATCCAGGATCTGAAGAAAATGCATTTTAACGTAAGCCAGATATCCCGGCGTCTAGATCTATCTCGGACAACAGTATATAAGTATCTGATATGACCCCAGAAGAAATGGAACAGGTTTTAGAAAATCGAAAAACCAGAACTAAAAAATTAGATAAGCATCGAGAGCTAATTAAATCCTGGCTGATACAATATCTGGATATGACAAGTGCACAGGTGTTCGACTGGCTGCAGGAAAGGAAACTTGATGGAGGTGTTAGTGAAGGAACAGTCCGAAATTATGTCATAAAGTTACGAGAGGAGTGTGATATTCCCCAGGTTAAGTACGTACGTCAATACGAAGCCATTGATGAATTACCTGCTGGACAGCAGATGCAGATGGATTTTGGACAAATTGCTCTGCTTAACACTATTAAAAATGAGGGTATCCCGAAGCAAATTTTTGGGGTACCCCCCATTTAAGTCTTATCGGATATTGTTCTTAAAACAATCAGCAGTAAGCAATTAACCATATTTTTATATGACCTTGAATGTATAAGAGATTGGTTATGGATTATACCAGAGCCAACCTTCTTACTATTTCTTTGTCCTTATGTTATTTAAACACTCTAATAAAATGATAAGGACTACAGTTTGCATATGAAGCTATATCTTCTATGAAAAGTCGGAACAAATATGGCTTCTCAGATTTTAAAACTTAAGAAAAGAATCTTAGAAAAATCAATTCGGAGATTAGGTTAAAGCTGCATGGCATCGGCTATTTTAGGCTACTTGAGGGATTTGGACCATATCAACCAGCTTGCGAACCTTATGCACATTTCCGTCTTTAGTTGTATTTCAAAATATAGAAATATACTGAAATTTATAGCATAATAAAAGAAAACTGTTTGAGAGATGCCGTGCTGATTATATGATCGTGAAAGAAGCGGGAGAAAAATGGGGTATCGGGAGTCGGATGGTAACGCTGTACTGCGCAGGCGGACGAATCGAAGGCGCGTAGAAGATCGGCAATATGTAGCCCTCCCCAAGGGCACGGAAAAGCCTGAAGACGTCAGGTGTATAAAAGAGGGATAAAAAATGGGAAGTAGTATGAAAGACAGGCAAAACGACATGATAGAATCGTTTCAATCACTCTTTGGCAAGGAAGAACTGCTGGCCAAAGTGATCGAGTGCTTTCCTTACCCGATCCAGGTTTACGCTCCGGACGGAACTTCGGTTCTGGTGAATAAGGCTGTGCTGAACGAATACCATGTTTCCAGCCCGGACATGATTGTCGGGAAATACAATGTCTTCAAAGATCCTTCTGTTATAGCAACTGGCCAGCTCCATGTGTTAAAACGGGCTTTCCAGGGAGAAACCGTCTTTTTCCCTGATGTCAGGGTGCCTTTGGAAGATATTGCTGAGCGCTACGGTATCCAAGACTTTGATGTGGAGGCCGTATACCAGGACATTACGGTTTTCCCTATTCTCGATGACCTGAAACGGGTGATATACGTCGTGGCTTTATTGATCAACAGAAGGGTTTATAAGGGTAAGGATGAAATTGAAAAGGCGAAAGAATACATAGAAAACCACTGGCTGGACAAGTTTGACTTGAGCGAAACGGCCAAGGCGGCCTGCCTCAGCAAGGCCCATTTCACAAAGTTGTTTAAAAAGCATACCAGTGTAACCCCCCATGAGTATTATATCAATTATAAAATCAGCAAATTAAAGGAGAAGCTGCTGGATACCAATCTTTCCATCGCGCAGGCTTTTGCCGCCTGTAATATGGATTATAACGGCCATTCTGCAAGATTATTCAGAGAGAAGGTTGGTGTTTCACCGTCCGTATACCGGAAAATGTCAGAGTAAAATAATTTGTCCAATCATAAGTAATAAGAGGAAGCCCGGCTTTGGTTTAGTACGAAAGCCCGGCTTCTTTTTATTTGCGAATAACATTTTCCGTACTGATTATAACCATATTTAACCTATTTTCCTAACCGCCCGGTTAATAAAATATTGATAACAGTTATGAACAATTCATTAATTTGGCTGGAAAGGAGCGTTTATATGGGTGATAAAACCAAAGAACAACTGCTTGAGGAATTGTCAGAGGTACAAAAAATGTTGGAGGAAAGAACAGAGACTCAAGGTCAAATGATCAGAAAATTTCAGATGCTTATCAAAAATGAGGGG
>JAQVOH010000161.1 GCA_028702695.1 Desulfotomaculaceae bacterium | reverse complement strand
TGCAGCTCCAGAAGGGGACACTGCTGTCCCCCCAACACCCCGACCCACAAAGAAACTCTGGAAATAATCGACTGTTATGAGAAGGCTATGCTGATCCATTGCCACCAGGATGCTCACCCCACCAAAATTGTTTTGCAGTTGGAAAGGGAGTTGTTTTTATCTGGTTACTATAAAGTTATCGGGCTGGGTTACGGAGTCTGTGAGTTGTGCCGGCCTTATTACAAGGAAAAGTGTGCCTATCCCGGAGGTGAGAAATGCGCTCATCTCCAGGAGGCGCGTCCCTCCATGGAGGCCTGCGGCATAGACGTATATGCCACTGTGAGGGCAAATGGTTTTCCAATCGAGGTTTTGCCGGACAAAGAAACCAAAGGGAACTATTACGGTTTGTTGTTGATTGAGTAACAATATAATAACACAAAATGAAACGGCCTCCAGCCAGGGGGCTGTTTTGTCGTTAACTGGCAGCTTTTCATATTGGTTCCGTCTCAGGCCGCTCTGCTGTCCCTACCTGTACCGTGACTGACCGCCGAAGGAGAGCCAGGGAACTGCTGCCTACACAATTACGCCGCACGCCAGGCGCTTGCCCGCAGCGCCAGCCGGCTGAGTCCGGTAATCGTCCGGACTTTGGTGGATGATGATAGCCCTGCCAATTACCTGCGCGACACGAAACTTGTTGGTGAAGAAATTCATTACAGCCCTCCCACCGTTTGAAAACAGCACGGGAAAATCGCCGGCATGGTTGCCGTGCGGTTGGTTGTAAGGGTTCCAGTGTTCACCGGCTGCTTGAAATGGGTTCCCGGGATCGCCAACTTCACAGCTGCCGAATTCGTGAATATGGAAGCCATGAGGCCCGATGGGCGGTCTAGCCCCCTGTGCGGGTTGATAAGGCGGCAGCCCTGCTACATCAACATAAACCCAGGCGCCGCCGGGGACGTCGTAAAAATAAACCACCCCGGTTATTTGAGGCGCCAGCGGCCCCCCACGTATAACGGCCCTAGCTGTTCCATAGTTTGAATCTGTGGTATTCATTTAATAACTCCCTTTTGCGAAGCAGTATTTATTTATGTTATGAAAAATGGCGGAAATTGCTATCAACATGTGTGAGGCTTTGGGGGAATTATGTAAATTTTAGCCGGCAAACGGTGAATATTGTTCATATGAATAGTTATCAAAAAGCAAACATCCAATATATAAGTGTCATTGGGGCTACACTGAACATCGTGAACCAGGCCGAAGTTATCAAAGGCTAAAATTGATGTCCTTCGGGGGCAAGTATTTCCCTAAGGGGAGACACGTTCAGAGTTAGTAAGGTTTTGCTCTTTTAAAGCCCCCATCTTCTATAAGTGGGGTAGGTTCACCTTGTGTGGTCATAATTTTGAACTGGCAGGTAGCTTACTTCAAGCTTTCTTTTGACCCTTTGCAAAACTTTAATAACTCCGGAGCCAAGAAAGAGATAGAAAAGCACATTACCCACGGCGTGGAGGGTGTCAAACCAGAGACTGGCCGCATAGGTGGCCAGGAAGGACTGCCAACTCAGGGGGGTGATGAAAGCCGTCCAGGTCCAGATATTCATGATACAGCCGAAAAAGTAGCCCCAGGTGAACTGGAAGATGACCATGGGCCATTTCCAGACATCGGGGATGATTGCCCTAAAATAAGCGGCAGAAGAACCGGCCAGACCCCAGGCAAACATCTGCCAGGGAGTCCACGGGCCCTGCCCGAGAAAAAAATTTGATGCCAGTGCGGCGGTAGACCCGACCATAAACCCGGTTCTTGCACCGAAAACATACCCGGAAACGAGCACCAGGAAGGTGACAGGCTGAATATTAGGCAAGGCTGCCAATGATACCCGGCCCAGGGCTGCAATCGCTCCCAGCACTGCGATAATGGCAATTTCCCGCGTAGAAGCGGGGCTTATCTCAAAGCCCCAGTATAAAAAAAGAATGGCGACGAGTAATATTGCGGCTGAAAGCATGCCCCAGTTTTGTTTGAGCGGGCTGTCCGTGAAAACGGAAAAGGTCAGCAGCCCGGCTACGCCTATAAGGAAAAGAGGAAATTTCCATTTTGCATTAAACTCCGACAATAAAGCACTTCCTTTCTACTCTGGAAAGAATAACCAAGCTTACGGAGCAATTCCCCAATAAATGTAGAGGAAAAGAAGTATAAATAAGGCTTAAGGAGTCCTTTAAATTGCTTTGCAATGCAAGTTCCGAAGATAGGAAATATGCAGCTTTTCCACCGCTTCCCGGAAAGTAAACACACCATTATCAATATCCCGGAACAACCTGCTTATTTGCGGCGCGTAAAACATTGAACTGCCGAGCACCGCGTACTTCGGCCCGTCGCAGGCGACCCTGCCGTCAAAAAGCATCATTGTGCGGCAAGCGTACTCTGCCGCAAACTCTACGTCGTGAGTTACGGCCAGCACGGTCGTACCTTCGCTGGCGATTTCCTGAAGCAGGTTGCCCAGCCTGGCTTTCAAAGCGTAGTCAAGGCCCCGCGTCGGTTCGTCCAGCACCAGAAGCTGTGGACCAGCCACCATGACTGAGGCCAGGGCCACCCGCTGCCTTTGCCCGCTGCTCAGATCCCGCGGGTTAGCCTGCCGGCAGTGGTAAAGGCCCAGCTTTTCCAGCAGCCGGTCGACTTTACCCCCGTCAGGCAGGCCCAGGTTGGCCAGGGTGAAGTGCAGCTCTTCAGCTACGGTATCCTGAAAAAGATAGTCGTTGGGGTTCTGGGAGAGGTAGCCGACGGTGCGGGCCAGCAACTGCGGGGCGGTCTGCCTGGTATCAGAGCCCAGGATGGTTACTTTGCCGCGAGCCGGCTTTAGCAGGCCTGCCAGGTGCTTCAATAAGGTTGTTTTGCCGGCGGCATTTTCCCCTAGCAGTGCCATAAATTCCCCTGCGCTTACAGACAGGTTGATGCCGTGTAATGCTTCCCTGCCGTTGGGGTAAGTAAACCAAAGGTCTTTTACTTCAATAACCGGCTTTCCTTTGGGCAACGAGTTGGCTTGTTCCCGCCGGAACGTGGGCTCGGTCGTACCGGTTATTTCTTTAACCAGCCTGCGCCCCTCCTTTACTGTTAGGGGCACATCAGGCGAACCGATATGGGAAAAAAGGGCTGCAACCGGCGGCACAAAAGGTAGGCCCTTGTTTACCTGCCAGGCGGCTATTTCACCAGGCAGGCCGTCCCGTATGATTTCCCCATTCTCCATCACCGCTACCCGGTCGGCCAGGTGAAAGCACCGGTCCAGACGCTGCTCAACCAGGATGATGGTCAGGTTCATCTCCTCGTTCAGTCGCTTGATCAAGTTGAATAATTCCTCTGAAGCAGCCGGATCCAGCTGTGATGTCGGCTCGTCCAGGATCAGTACGCACGGCTGCATGGCCAGGACCGCGGCCAGCGCCAGTTTTTGCTTCTGCCCGCCGGACAGGGTGGCGGTAAACTCTGTTTTAAGCGAGGCTAAGCCGAGAAAACTCATCACCTCGGCCACGCGGCGAAACATTTCGGCCTGGGGTAGGCCCATGTTTTCCAAGCCAAAAGCTACTTCCGCCTCAACGCCGGTCATGACCAACTGCTTCTCCGGATCCTGAAAGACAATCCCGATCTCCCCGGCCAGGGCACTCCTGCCCATAGCCCGGATATCACGTTTTTTAAAGTATACTTTTCCTCCTATCCTGCCCCCGTAGAAATCGGGGATCAAGCCTGCCAGCGCACGGGCCAGGGAGGATTTGCCGGAACCGGAACCACCTACTACCAGCAAGAACTCGCCTTCCTCAATGGCTATGTTAACGTTATGCAATGCCGGCAGCTCCGTTTCAGGGTAATAGTAAGTCAGATTCTCGACCTTAAATAATGACAATGATTCCACCCCCAACTAAGTAAGAACGGCAGGGACAGTCCACCCAAAACTGCAGCAAGAGCAAGCAAGG
>JAQVOH010000060.1 GCA_028702695.1 Desulfotomaculaceae bacterium | reverse complement strand
CCGTTCCCATCCCGAACACGGCAGTTAAGCCCTCCTGAGCCGATGGTACTTGGGACGTTGGTCCCTGGGAGAGTAGGTCGTCGCCAGATTAATTTTAAGCCTCATGGTTAAACAACCATGAGGCTTTGCTTTTGTTGCTTTTAATTTTCTCACGTCCCATAATTTTGTTGAACCGAAATGGCATAAATATTGAACTGTAAACATGATCAAGGTTCCTGAAGCTATCAATAAGGCTACTGATGTAATTCTATCAGTAGCCTTTATTGATAGTACTTTTCATTTGTTTAGCCGCCGGCCATATAGGGGAAAAACTCAACAAGATCTCCTTGATTAAGAGCAGGGGCTGTATATACACATGTTCCATTAATTACAACTAAGGTTACTTTTTCAGCCGAGAGACCTAGCACTTTCAAAAGGTCAAGCAACGTTGCCTGCTCAGGGAGATGTACTATTAATGCGCCTTTATCAGGAAAGTCACTGATTAATTCTTTGATTGTTGCGTGTGCTTTTACAAATACCTCCATTTTTTATCCTCGTTAATCTATGCGGCTTTGGCGGTTTCGACCATAGGTTTCGCTTTATAAGGCGCAATACGCAGGCCAACTTGAATCAAAACAAGAGCAATTGCGCCCAGAACCATCATGGCAGAGAACGCCAGAGTATAATTTCCTGTATACTGATAAAGCGAACCTATGACTGGGTTGGATAGACAAATGCCCAACTGCAGCATCCCGGCAAAATATCCTATTAGGGATTTATAATCCTTTCTCCCGAAAGACTCCGCAGTGATAAGCGGAGGTGAAAGGGTAGATACTTTTTTACCGCCTACTGCAAACACTATAATCCCTACAAACATCAGCACCATACCACTGACGCCGACTTTTAATATTACAAATGTACCTATAATAAATAAACAGGACGTTATAAAAACATATGCCTTTCCGCCAATCTTATCGGTTATGCGGCCTAATACCAATGCGGCAACAGCTGCAATAAACGCATAAATGCCCATGTAGGATGACGCTGTAGCTACATCCAAACCGTTCTTCTGCCAGAAGGCCGGAAGGAAGTTTTCTACGTTGGTTGATAGACCGATTAGCAAAACACCAACCATAATCAACCAGAAGGAAGCTGTTTTGCGTGCTTCAGTAGCTGTAACTCCTTCCTCTTGAAGCGGCGCATTGCTAACAGCATTTGAAGACGTTGGCATTTTTTCATATCCGTAAGGCTTTTGTCCTTTTTTTTCAGGACTTTCACTGATCAGGAAAATGATTGATAATCCAGCTAAGATGGCAATGAATATGGAAAGTAAGAGATAAGTTGTTTTATAGTCGTAAGACTTCATCACTAAACCTGCTAACGGCATAAGTATCGCACCGCCAAACATTGAGCCGGCTATGACAACACTCATTGTTGTAGCTCTTTTATCATAAAACCAATTTGTTATTAACACACTGCACGGTGCAATGGTGCCAAGCGCAATAGCCACACCTGCTACCGCTGCAGCTACATAAAGTAAGAAAAGGTTACTGGAATAAGCATAAACAAGCATATGACCTGAACAACATACCAACCCTATAAATAGGGTCCATTTAAGGCCAATCTTTTTCATCAAAGGACCTGCGATCATATTACAAGAGAAAGCGACTGCAGTTGCTATAGTGGATATTAGCGAAATCTGTGTAAGCGTAGTACCTGTGGCTTTCATAATGGATGGCATGGTAACAGCAAAGATCTGAATACCACCCTGAACTGTTAACATAATAATAAAGCATCCTACCATTACTGACCAGCCGCTAAATTTAGTGGCTTTTTCCATGTGCCTTGACCCCCTAGGTTAGAAATTATTGTTAACTTGTAATGCAAATGATCTCCTGCTTTAAGAACGTTATCTTTATTAAAACATGTACCATTAATAACAACTAAGTCCGACATCTATATTTGAAAGGTTTAGTGCTTTAAGCGGGTCAGCCAGCGTTGAACAATCAAAGATTTGTACTACTAACATCCCTTTTTCAGGATAATTCCTAATTTGTTCTTTAATTATCTCGTATGCTTTTACATATACATCTATAAGGCGTCCTCAGTAAAACAATTGGTTATTAAGAGAAGTTAAAAATCTTTTCCAATTCTTCATCACTTACATCAAATACCAGATTTGTTGGAGCGAGCTTTTCAGTCTTGAAAAATGCCGGAAGTTTATCATCCATACTGGTGAATCCTGCAAGCTGGTTGAACTTTAGTTCTTTTAGCAGTATCTCTTGTCCAATTTTCATAACATCAGCGCTCTTTACTTCCGTTCCTTTAGCCTTGCTTAAAAGCTGAGCTATAATCTCCATCGAGGGCAAATCACAACCGGTGAAGTTGCAAAGTCCCATTGTATCCTGAACTGTTGAACAGAGCTGGATTAAGCGAGATGCTTCCACCTGTCCCTCTGCCTTTGTGTGATCCACCCCAAATCTTCCAGGTAGGAGGTTGCCCACCGAGTGGTCTCCCCCCATCGGGGTGGTAGCATAAGATACCCCGGTACCCTTAAAAACACGGGGATCATAGCTGGCCACAGATTGGCCTTTAACAGCAGGCACCCGTTCCACGTTGAATACTCTGCCTGTTACAACTGCGCCTTGACCTAGGATACGACCCAATACTGTCGCATTACCGATCTCTCTTATTAATGCGTCTACCTTGGCGCTGTCTCCGAACTCTAAAACGGCTCCTTCCATGGCCACTGCTATTGCGGCGCCTATTTCCATGGTATCCAGTCCAAAGTCATCACACAGATAGTCAAAACGGGCAATAGCATCCAGGTCATCAATTTCACAGTTTGATCCGAGAAGACAAATAGTTTCATATTCCAGACCAGAGGTAACATATGCGCCATCTGGCTCCACATAAATATTGGAACAACGTATAACGCAACCTGGCGAACAGGCGTGTCCTGTTTTTCCTCCATTAACCTTAATGCGTTCAGCCAGGGCTGTTCCGTTTATTTTGTCTGCCCCTTCATAATTACCGCGGCTGAAGTTACGTGTGGGTAAACCGCCAATTGCGTTAGTAACATTAACTGTTATGGCAGTACCATAGGCGGTTAGGGCTTTTCTCAATTCGACCAGTGATTTTGACCAGTCTCTGGCAACAGTATTGAAACCATCCTTGTCTTTAAGGTCCAGGAGGGTTTCTTTGGCCTGATTATCATCGATAATTATAGCCTTTAGGCCTTTTGAGCCCATAACAGCACCCAGGCCACCGCGTCCGGCGTGCCTGCAGGGTCGTCCCTCCATATCGGTTGCGGCAATAGTTGCTGTGGCCATTTGATTTGTACCGGCTTGTCCAATAGAAAGGATGCAGACTTTATTACCAAAACGTTGCTGTAGTTGTTCTGCTGTTAAATAGTTACCCAGACCCCATATTTCCTCTGCAGGAAGGAATTCAAACCCTTCACTCGATATTTTTAAAATAAATTTATTATTTTTGGCCTTGCCTTCTACAACGATAGCTTTAATACCAAGATTGGCCATTTTCCGGGCAGCTGTTCCTCCGACGTTGCTTTCTTTAATACCACCCGTAAGGGGACTTTTGGCTCCAACCGATAGTCGACCTGAAGAGGGTGCAATTGTACCTGTTAACACTCCTGGTGCAAACACCAGTTTATTGCCTTCGCTTAAGGGATGTGTTGTTGGGTTTACTTCATTATAGATAATTGTTGAAGTTAACCCCCTTCCCCCGAGCATAGTGTAACGCTCAGGTACGGGTTCGGTTTTTATAGATAAATCATTCAGATTTACACGGATTATTTTTGCCACATATATCACTCCGATCTTAGGCTATATTGGAGACTCCAGAATTGTTGTCTAGTAAGCCCTTTAAGGAAGGCTTACTAGACCTTATTATGAGCGAAGAACTTTTACAGTGCGGACCTAAATATACCAACCAGATCTTTAATAGATGCTTTTCTGGGGGTGTTATTTACAAGTCCCGTGGCCACAGTTTTATTTGCTAACGCTTCAAGCAAAGCTTCATCATCAGCTACGCCCAATTCACCTATACCGGACGGAATACGAACATTGGCGTTAAGCTCCTTGACTGCTACTACTGCCTGCTGAGCGGCTTCGTACAGGTCCATGCCATTAACGTTTTTACCCATGGCTATAGCCACATTACGGTATTTTTCTAGTTTGCCAATTAATGTATACTGCATCACAAATGGTAACAATGTACCATTTGCTATTCCGTGGGCAATGCGAAAATATCCGCCGAGAGCATGGGACATACCGTGAACGAGGTGTAATTTACCCCTGTCAAACGCAGTCCCGGCCAGATTGGCTGCAAACAGCATTTTATCTGCAGCTTCAAGATTTCCAGGGTCAGCTACAAGAGCTGGCAGATATTGGCCAATCAGTGATATTGCTCTTAATGCAAAAGCGTCAGTTATTTCCGTTGCTTTATTGGAAGTGTATGTTTCAATAGCGTGGGTTAAAGCGTCCAAGCCGGTGTAGGCAATCACGAAAGGAGGCAGATTGAAAAATGGATCAGGATCAAGAATAGCTACATTAGGATAAACGTCGGCGCCACGAACAGCAAATTTCGTCTTGGTTTCCATGTCAATTACTACCATCATGGATGTAGCTTCACTACCGGTACCTGCGGTGGTGGGAATAGCAACCAAAGGCAATAATGGATTGACAAGTGCACTACCAACGCCGGCAGCGTAGTCTTGTATTTTGCCGGGGTGAGTGGCCAGAACCGAGATGGCCTTGGCAGTATCGATAGCACTACCGCCGCCCAGGGCTACAAGCACATCGGCCTTTACAGTTTTTTGCACCTCAGAGGCCCTTTGGACCACTTGAACTGTTGGATCAGGTTCAATCTCGTTAAAAACGGTAACCTTAATATTTTCAGCCTCGATTAATTTAACCACTTTGTCCTGTAACCCTATTGTTTCCATGGCTGGATCAGCTACTAACAGAACATTGGTAGCCCCCAGGAGGCGCAGTTCTCCCCCTAATTTTGCTGTAGAACCGCTACCGGAAATAATCTTTGTGGGTATTTGAAACTCTGCTATCATGATTTTAGCCCCCTTGTTTTTATTAATGCTTTAATCTGGAACCACACGATGTTGACATACATTTGCTCTTGATTAACATAATAAGTTTCTTTTTAGCATCCCTCCACAATTTCCCTGATTTCCGTCGGAATGAAGTAGAAAACAGCTATACCATATTCTTTAGCAGGTTCTGTGCCAATGGCTAATCATCAGTGTTTATAAGGAAAAAACAGTGCAGGTGGGTAGCTGTGCACGTCAGAACGTCTTGAATTGCAACACTTAGACAAAATGTGTTGCAAATATCAACATTGATGCAAGATGTTTGGTATAAGTGTTTCAATTTGCAACACAGGTTAGTCCTTTTTATACCAGCTGGCTGAATAATTGTTTTGCTCAATAACGAAGCAAGCTGATATTGGCATTAACGCGGTGCCCTCAAGGCCTTTGATACTGGGCTCCGGCAAGTTTTTGCTGGCATAAGTTTGTAAAATATAGTAAAAAGGAAAATGTCAGACTCTGTCGAATTTTGAAAACATCAAGAATAAAATATTGCTTCAGAATTGCGAACTAAAATTAATTACAAAGAAAGCAATACCCAATAAATACATGAGGACCAAGTTATGTTGATGTAGTTTCTATTTAATGGTGGACGATTAGATGAAGGGGTCTATGACTCTGAAAGGGGTTAATATGGATGTCTTGTGAAACAGACGTTTATGCGGAGATTCGTGAAGAATGGGGCCAGTTTATCAAACATGGAAAAATACCCGCGTCGTCTATAATATGTTCAGAGATCTTAAAGTCATGGGAGCGGAGTAGAAAGTTAAAAGTCGACCCGTATCAAGGAGCTTGCCTTGTAATGCTATCACCTTCCGAACTGGCTGCCCGGAAAAGTAAAAATGCCGATTTGCTAGCCGTGGCGGAGCCGATTATGGAGGAATTATACCGGTTTGTTGCAAGATCGCAATTTATTGTGGGACTTGTTGATGCTGATGGTTATTTAATTAAAATAGTAGGGGATCCTCAAAGTCAAATTGGTTCGTTTACTGAACTAAACGAAGGCAATAATCTTTCGGAGGAAGTGCTGGGGACAAACGGCTACGGCACGCCACTTGTAACCGGGAGACCCATACAAATTCATGGTGCGGAGCATTATTGCCTGAGAGCGCACTATGCGTCATGTTCAGGCACGCCTGTACGCGGGCCTGAAGATAATATAATCGGGGTACTAGTTATGAGCGGGAAGAAAGAACTAACGCACCTGCATACGCTGGGTATGGTAGTTGCGGCTACTAATGCTATACACAATGAACTCAAAATAAGAAACCTGGCTCAACAGAAGCAAATAATACTAGAATCTTTATCAGAAGGAATTCTTGTACTGGATGGCGAGGGTTATATTACTTATCTCAACCCGGCTGCAGCAAGGATTTTGGAAGTTGATGGCAATTTGGTTGGTAGAAAGTTGGAAGGTCTGGGGGGAAAGACGAACAATAATTTTATGCAAATTATCAATAGGTGCGAAAATGTAACGGATGAATTGGTGGATATTGACCTCTCCGGTGAAACAGTAAAAGTTAGCCTCACGCTTAGACCGATGAATGTTGCAGGCCGAAATAGCGGGATGGTTATTGTTGTTTCAGAAAGGAAACGTATCAGACAAATCATTAATAAATTTGTCGGTATGACTGCCCGGTATGCCTTTTCAGATATTATCGGCAAGGAAAAGAGCTTGTTGGAAGCGATTAAGCTGGCTCGAAAAGTTGCTGATTCAGAAAGCACGGTGTTAATTACAGGTGAAAGTGGCACCGGGAAAGAAGTGTTCGCTCAGGCAATTCACAATGCCAGCAGTCGGCGGGAGTATCCTTTTGTAGCTATAAATTGTGCTGCTATTCCCAGAGAACTTTTGGCCAGCGAGCTTTTTGGCTATGATGAAGGCGCGTTTACCGGCGCCCGAAGAGGCGGGAATGTGGGTAAGTTTGAACTAGCGGACGGTGGGACGCTCTTCCTTGACGAAATTGGGGATATGCCATTGGATATGCAAGTAGTCTTATTACGTGTTATTGAAGAGAAAAATTTAATCCGCATCGGAGGAAAGAAATCCATACCAGTAAACGTACGGATAATTGCCGCAACCAACAAGAATTTGCCTCAGGAGGTTTCCTCCAACCATTTTCGCGCTGATTTATACTACCGTCTTAATGTAATCAATATCAACCTCCCGCCATTAAGAGAAAGGAAGGGGGATATTCCACTTCTGGTCAGTGAATTTGCTTCTAGGATTCTGGGGGGCAAGGTCAGAGTTGAAAATGATGCGCAGTTAGCTTTTCTTAGATATCCCTGGCCGGGCAATATCAGGGAGTTGCAGAATATAATTGAGAGTGCTTTGGCTACGAGTGACTCTGCTGTGATTTCACTTTCGGTTCTTCCAGAAAATATCCGTTTAGCAATTAACTTTACAGAGATAGAGGTGCCTGTGCGTTCTAATATAATCCCGCTAAAAAGGCTGGAGTCCGATATAATCAAGGAAACCATAGAAATGTGTAACGGCAATGTGACTCTTGCTGCTAAACGTTTGGGAATCAACCGGAGTACTATATATAGAAAAATGGGTTTAGAGAAAGCATAATTAATTCATAGAAGCTGCTGCATATACTTAAACTGCTGCGCAGTTTAGTGCGATTGAAATCCGTGTGATGAATATTTTACTTGGTAGTTTGCGATAAGATAAGACGGTACTAGGAAAGCTCCAAGCGCCCCTCTTTATGGGGCTTTTTTTATTTGCGAAAGTTTTTTGATTCCGGGTTGGCCAGCGTAGCGATCTTGTATTTAAATTCGTATTAATGTAAAATAATTTGATAGTTAATAAGGTGCTCGATTGGAGGCAGTTTTGATGGCGGAAAAAGGAACCTGGACTGTAAAGAAAGGTTTGGCTGAGATGCTCAAGGGTGGGGTAATCATGGATGTGACAACCCCCGAGCAGGCCAAAATCGCGGAAGAGGCGGGCGCCTGCGCCGTTATGGCCCTGGAGAGGGTACCGGCCGATATCAGGGCGGCCGGAGGGGTGGCGCGCATGGCTGACCCAACAATAATCTTGCGTATTATGGATGTTGTAACCATCCCGGTAATGGCGAAGGCCCGCATCGGGCATTTTGTAGAGGCCCAAATCCTTGAGTCGCTCGGGGTTGATTATATTGACGAAAGTGAAGTGCTTACTCCAGCGGACGAAAGCTTCCATATCGACAAGAATGCCTTTAAGGTACCCTATGTGTGTGGCGCCAGAAACCTTGGTGAGGCACTGCGGCGCATCGGCGAAGGTGCAGCTATGATCCGAACCAAGGGTGAGCCTGGCACCGGCAATGTAGTTGAAGCCGTCCGGCACATAAGAATGGTCATGGGGGAAATTCGCAAAATGCAGAATTTGCCCAAGGAAGAATTAATGGCCGCAGCCAAGGACCTCGGTGCGCCTTACGACCTGCTGGTGCAGGTGGCAGAGTTAGGCTGCTTGCCGGTGGTGAACTTTGCAGCCGGTGGTATCGCTACCCCGGCGGATGCCGCGCTGATGATGCAGCTGGGCTGCGACGGTATTTTTGTCGGATCGGGTATCTTTAAATCCAATAATCCTGCCGCGCGGGCTAAAGCTATTGTGGCCGCTACTACTCATTACAACGACCCGCAAATTCTGGCGGAAGTTTCCAAGGACCTCGGCGAGGCCATGCCGGGGCTGGAGATAGCAAATATTGCCCCTGCAGAGCGGATGCAGGACCGTGGCTGGTAAGAGCGGTCGTTAGACGCCAGATCAGAGTAAAGCTACATTTAACTTAATTGGAATAATGCTATAAATGTGGAGGCACTCCTGAGATGCTCTTCATTAGTCTCAAGGGCTGTCTAAGGTGAGTTTAAGGGGCCTTTATTCTAGAAAGGAAGTTCTGTATGAGAGTAGGGGTTCTGGCCCTCCAGGGGGCCTTTATGGAGCACCAGAAGGTACTGGCCGCGTGTGGTGTGGAAACGGAGCAAATCAGAAAGCCGGAACAGCTTGCCAAAATTTCGGCTCTGGTAATCCCCGGCGGTGAGAGTACCACCATGGGAAAGTTACTGAATGAATTCAACCTGCTTGAACCGATCAAAAAATTGGGAGAGCAAGGGCTGCCGATATTCGGCACCTGTGCCGGCATGATCCTTATGGCTAAAAAGATAGCAGGCTCAACCCAGCCCCGCTTGGGTCTCATGGATATTACCGTGGAACGCAACGCTTTTGGCCGGCAGGTGGACAGCTTTGAAGCAGATCTTGACATCCCGGTTTTGGGAGCGGAACCTTTCCGGGCGGTCTTTATCAGGGCACCGTATATCCTGAGCGTCGAAAACAGTGTCGAAGCGCTAACCAGCTTTGGCGAGAAAATTATTTTCGCCCGTCAGGGAAGGTTTCTGGCCGCCGCTTTTCACCCGGAATTGACCGGGGATTTGCGGGTGCACCGATATTTCCTGGAAAACTGTATATAACATAAGACACTATGGTCATGTTTGTAAATATTGAGAATATATTGTCATCTTGTATTCCTATTGCATATTGCTGTCACTTGTAGTAATATTTTAAACAAGTTTAATTAGGAAAGGGGACACACACCTAGCTAAGGAATGTCCCTTAAATAATAAACCCAGTGAAAGGGTAGAGTAATCCGTCGTAAATCCTCTCAGAGAGCCGGTGATAGCTGTAAGCCGGTAGGAGCGACAGGTTAAAATTGGCTCCCTGGAGGGGGTCTGCTGAAAGCAGAAGTAGGCAGACACGGTAGTTGCCGTTAGAACATGCTCAAGAGGACCGGAGAAGGCTCCGGTCAAAAAGGGTGGCACCGCGGGAGAAACCTCTCGTCCCTATTAATTTTCAGGGGACGGGAGGTTAACTATTTTTTGATGATAATTTAGAATTCAGACCTCATAGACTATTCACAATTAGGTTGGCAGCCTCGCCGCATAGGCTCTGTAAAATTTGTTTTGGTTAAGAAGGGAGTTTTTCACAAGTGCAAGACAAACAATACCTGATGATGCCGGGCCCTACGCCCGTTCCCCCAACTGTGTTCGCTGCCATGTCCAGACCGGTGATGGGGCACCGGAGTGACGAATTCGCCCAGATGCACAAGCGGATTGTTGAAAAGCTGAAAAGGGTTTTGCAGACCCAAAACGATATCTTTGTTTTAACCAATTCCGGGACAGGAGCGCTGGAAACAGCCATCGCCAATACTGTAAGCGCCGGAGACAAGGTCTTGTCCTTGATCACCGGCAATTTCGGAGAACGCTTTGCCAATATTGCCAGGGCTTATGGGGCCGAGCTTATTGAAATAAATTTCGGCTACGGTAAGGATGTCGACCTGGCGGTGGTTGAAGAAAAGCTGAGCCAGAACCCTGACATCAAAGTGGTTCTGGCGACCCAGAACGAGACCTCCACTGGTGTGTGCAATGACATCGCCGGCATCGGCGCTCTGGTGGCCAGGACTTCGGCGTTGCTCCTGGTGGACGGGGTCAGCGGTGTCGGGGCTATCGAAATAAAGGTGGATCAATGGGGCATTGACATGCTTTGCACGGCCTCTCAAAAAGCCTTCATGTTGCCTCCCGGACTGGGCATGGTCAGCGTTAGCGACAAGGCCTGGGATGTGGTCAACAGCAATAAAGCTCCCAGGTTTTACTTCAGCATCCCGGCCTTCAAAAAGGTCCTGGATAAGTGGAATACAGCTTATACTCCCAATGTGACACTGTTCTACGGGCTGGAAGCAGCCCTGGAAATGATGGAAGCGGAGGGGTTGGATAATGTCTATGCCCGCCATGCTCTGCTTGCCCGTGCCACTCGCGCTGCTGCCAAGGCCCTGGGTTTGAGGCTGCTGGCAGAAGATCGCTACGCCTCCAATGCCCTTACCGCAGTATGGGGACCGGAGGGAATTGCCGCCGATGACCTCCGAAAAATCATTAAAAATAAATACGGGGTCACTTTTGCCGGCGGACAAGGAACGGTAAAAGGTAAAATCATGCGTATCGCCCACATGGGATTTGCTGATAAAATGGATGTGATCATTGCCATCAGCGCTCTGGAAATGGCGCTGGTCGAGGCTGGTTGTCCCGTACAGCTTGGTGCGGGGATAAAGGCTGCGCAGGAAGTATTTTTAGGGAGGGCATAGTCATGAAGGTACTTGTACTTGACGGGGTTGAAGAAGAAGGTTTAGCCGCGCTGAGAGCGGAACCAGATATTGAAGTAGACGTGCGTAAAAAGATCACCGAGGACGAACTGGTCGATATTATCGCCGATTATGACGGGATGATTGTCAGGAGTGCCACCAAGGTGACTGCCAGGATTTTGGAGCAAGCTTCTAAACTTAAGGTAGTCGGCAGGGCCGGTGTTGGTGTCGACAACATTGATTTGGAGGCAGCCACCGACAAGGGCGTACTGGTAATTAATGCCCCTGACGGCAACACCATTGCTGCGGCGGAGCATACCATGGCGATGATGATGTCCATGGCTCGCAACATTTCTCAGGCCAGCAATACCCTGCGTTCCGGCAAGTGGGATAAAAAATCCTTCATGGGGGTTGAACTGCGGGATAAGGTGCTGGGCCTAATCGGCCTGGGCCGGATCGGCTCAGCTGTGGCCAAGCGGGCCCAGGGCATGGAAATGAAAGTTGTAGCCTACGATCCATATCTTACTGAAGAAAATGCACAAATGCTCGGCGCCCAACTGCTGTCTCTGGACGATATCTTTAAAGTGGCAGATTTCATAAGCTGCCACATCCCCTTAACCAAAGAGTCCAAGTATATTTTAGGTAAACGGGCCTTTAGTCTGATGAAACCGGGTGTGCGTATTATCAACTGTTCCCGGGGCGGCGTAGTTGATGAGCAGGCCCTTTATGAAGCCATGAAAGCAGGGACAGTAGCCGGCGCCGCACTGGATGTATTTGAGACGGAGCCAAATACCAAGAGCCCCCTCTTTGAGTTCGACAACTTCATTGCTACTCCGCACCTGGGCGCCTCTACTTCGGAGGCCCAACTATGCGTGGCCTGTGATGTATCTCAAGAGCTTATCGCAGCGTTGCAAGGAGGGTTTGTTAAAAATACTGTAAATATCCCGTCTATGAGCCCCAAGGTGATGGCTACCGTCAAGCCCTACCTCACCTTGGCTGAGAAAATGGGGAGGTTTTGCGCCCAGTTGATTGGCGGGCGCGTTAGCAGGATGGAGATAACCTACAGCGGTGAACTGGCTAACCAGGAAGTTGCCCCAATAACAACCACATTGGTAAAAGGCTTTCTGGACACGATCCTTCAGGTTAAGGTGAACTTTGTCAATGCTCCCATCCTGGCCAGAACCCGTGGTATTAACGTTGTCCAGCAGCAAGCTTCGGGAGAAGAAGACTACGCCAACCTGATTACTGTTAAGGCTATTTCTGACAGGGAAGAAATAGCAGTGGCCGGGACTAATTTCGGCAAGGTTGACCCCCGTATTGTTTCAATTGACGGTTATCATGTTGACGCCATACCGGAAGGTAACATGCTCTATATTCCCCACATCGACAAGCCGAGGATTATCGGTCCGGTGTGCAACTTGATTGGCGCTCACAATATCAATATTTCCGGAATGCAGGTTGGCCGAAAAATAATTGGTGGTAAAGCGGTGATGCTTCTCAATGTGGATGGACTAGTTCCAGAGGAAACAATGGCAGAAATCGCCAAGATTGATGGAGTGCTGGGTGTTAGAAACGTAAGCGTCTAAAATAAAATTACAGCAGTAAAAATTGAGGCGCCTTGGGGGCGCCTCAATTTTTATGTTAGGGGCTTATCGAGAAGAACCATAGTCAAAGTATAACCTTTTTAAGGCATACTGGTTTGTTTGATCCATTGGTTTTACAAAAGACAACCATTATAGTATAATGTTATGATATTGAATAGTCATATTTTGTTAACTTTCAATGGGGGTAATCCTAATGCTTGAAATGAAATTTGTTCGCAACAACCCGCAAGTTGTCCAGGCGGCCCTGGCCAAGCGTGGCTCCTCGGTAACCTTGGATGAGTTTTTAAAACTAGAGGAGCAACGCCGCGAGAAGCTTTTTATGGTGGAGCAGATGAAAAACCGGCGCAATACCGTCTCTGAAGAAATCGGGAAGCTTAAAAAAGCAGGCCAAAAAGCGCCGGATATGGTCCTGGAAATGCGGGAGCTTTCCAGAGAGATAAAAGAGAAGGATGAAGAGGTTAAGGCCTTGGAAGAAAGGCTGCAGGTCATCCTTTTGGATATTCCCAACATACCTCATGAGTCGGTTCCCATTGGGACCAGCGAGACTGACAACCCGGTCATGCGCATCTGGGGCGAGCCTTGCGGGTTTGGGTTTCAGCCCAAGCCGCACTGGGATTTGGGCGAAGCTTTGGATATCATCGATTTCGAGCGGGGCGGCAAGGTCACCGGCGCCCGGTTTGTCTTTTATAAGGGATTGGGAGCAAGGCTGGAGCGGGCTGTGTTCAACTTTATGCTGGATTTGCATACCACCGAACACCATTATGAAGAAATATTTCCGCCATTTATAGTCAACCGTGACAGTATGGTGGGAACGGGACAACTGCCAAAGTTCGCCGAGGACATGTTTAAAATAGAAGGCTCCGACTACTACCTCATACCGACCGCTGAGGTGCCGGTCACCAACCTGTACCGCAATGAGATTCTGGACGGGGAGAAACTTCCTATACTGCACTGTGCTTACAGCGCCTGTTTCCGGGCGGAGGCCGGGGCAGCCGGCCGTGATACCCGCGGGCTGATTCGTCTTCACCAGTTTAACAAAGTGGAGTTGGTGAAGTTCTGCCGTCCGGAAGAATCCTACACCGAACTGGAGAAATTGACCCAAAACGCCGAAAGAGTTTTACAGCTCCTGGGCCTCCCTTACCGGGTTATATTGTTGTGTACCGGAGATATGGGCTTTTCATCTGCGAAAACCTATGATATCGAAGTTTGGCTGCCCAGCTACCAGGCATACAAGGAAATCTCCTCCTGCAGTAATTTTGAGGACTTCCAGGCCCGCCGGGCCAGCATCCGTTTCCGGAATGCCAAAGGCAAGGTGGAGCTGGCGCATACTTTAAACGGCTCGGGGCTGGCAGTTGGACGAACGGTTGCGGCCATTCTGGAAAACTATCAGGAAGCAGACGGCACGGTTACCATTCCTGAGGTGCTGCGGCCCTACATGGGCGGACTGGACCGGATTGGCTGACTTTGAAAATTACACCGACGCTAGAGGACTGCGGTTTTATTGACACCGCATTTGTTCTATGTTAAACTTAATCTTGCCTTAAAATCATACGAAACGTAGTCCGTTAGGTTGCCGGGGAGGGGTGTCCGAGCGGTTGAAGGAGGCGGTCTTGAAAACCGTTGGTCCTTTACGGGTCCCGTGGGTTCGAATCCCACCCCCTCCGCCATTAGACCCTGCCGGTTAGAATGGTTAAAGATGAATAATTTATTATGGAGAGTTGGCCGAGTAGGTTGAAGGCGCTCGCCTGCTAAGCGAGTATACGGGCATAACCTGTATCGAGGGTTCGAATCCCTCACTCTCCGCCATTAGAATGTAAAGGCACATTTCCGTTATGGAGATGTGCCTTTTGTTACGTCATCCTAAAAAGAGGGGTGTCTTCGATATGCTGGTCGAGCCCTTTGCTACAATTTCAAGACTTCCACTTCAAGAAGTGGAAGTTCCGAACTTTGCTTCGGTGGGGGTAGACTCCCCCACCGAAGTCTCGATGTTCAGCTTTAGTGTCCGAGTTCACTAGATAAGCCCTTTCAAAAAGATATTTGGAACTCGGTCATGAACCAATCGTCGTCACGTTTGCGTCGTTTAATATAATCCTGGCGCTGGTCTAAGACACCGTTTTTTAACACATTCCTGATGATTTTTTCGGATTTTCCGTGCGGTTTTATCATTGCTATGACCTTATCAACACGTTCGTTATTGAAGTGGGAATAGGCCATGCGTAAAAGGTTGTAGTTGACGTGGTCAAAAGTTACCCTGTAGGGGTGTTTTTGGCGGAAGAGATGGAGTATTTTGACCGCAGGGTTAATGTAAAGTCCGTAACCAAATAGCCAAAGCTTCAGTGAAAGCTCGACATCCTCGTGCCCCCAAACGATAAACCCGCGGTCAAAACCGCCCACTTGTTCGAAGACACTGGAGCGCACAGCCAGGCAGCCGCCGGGCAGGAGAGGCGCCCTGGTTGTCTCCATCTGAGCAGGGGCAGGAAGCCAGACTGTTTCCAGACGAGCATTCCAGGTCTGGCCATAGCCCACAGCGACGGGGTTGGCGATGGACCCTATAGCCGGGGCAACGGCGTCTACGCCTTGGCGGTTAAAGGTGTTTAGAAGGCTTTCCAGCAATCCTTCCTGGACGGTGATATGGGCGTCGCAAAAGACCAGGTATTCCCCTTTTGCTACAGCAGCACCATAGTTCCTGGCCCGGGCCGCGCCAAGGCCGGGCGAGTAAATATATTGGACTTTTGAGTAGCTGGAATCTGTTTGCAGGAAGCGGCAGCAGCCGTCCTGGGACATGTCGTCAACAACAATAATTTCGGTCCCACTGGAGGGGCGGGCGGCCATTAGCGAGTCCACGGTCATTTTGACATTGCCACCCTCATTTTTACAGGGGATAATAATTGAGGCATCAGGTCTAAGTGGGTGAGCCTGGTTTTGCATTTAAACACCTGCCGGGAGGTTTTTTTACAGTTTATTAA